>JAGVHM010000036.1 GCA_020056545.1 bacterium | reverse complement strand
CGGAGATTCTTTCGGCCGAACGAAGATGCGGCGAGAGACCGAACGGCGTGGAGTGCGGCCCCCGCCGGGTCACCCCCGGCCTCCAGTATCCTTGCGATCTCCATGTGCCACATCGAGATGCTGCGCTTCAGGATCGTCCCGCACCGGCGGCCCATGTGCCTGTTGAGGATCCGGCAGGCAAGGATCGACTTCTTGCGCACGTCCACCCCGCTGAGGGACGACCAGATTCCCCCGCCGTGAACGCGGTACACCGCCATCGTCTCGCCGAGGTGCCCGATGTGACCCCGCTCCGCGATCAGGAGGAAGAGCAGCCAGTCCACCATCGGCATGCCGCGGAACCAATGCGGGAAAACAAGGCGGGGCACGTTCCGGAACATCGCCGAACATGTGGCGATGAAATTCCCGGCGGCAATGTCTTCGAACGTGAAGATCGCCCTCGAGCCGTCCCTGCGGAACGGCGGGGGGGCGGTGCTGCCGTCCTCGTACTCCGCGAGAATCTCGTGGAAGCAGAGCGAACACTCCGCATGGGCGTCCAGATACTCCGCCTGCCTCCTGAGCTTGTCCGGAGCCGTCCAGTAATCGTCCCCCTCCAGCAGGGCTACGTACTCGCCGGCGCAGGCGGCGAGCGTCCGCTCGGCGTTACGGTGCATTCCTAGGTTCGGGGCGGGGGGCAGGAGGCGGAACCGGCCGGGATGGCGCTCCGCGTATCCCGAAACGATTTCCCGCGTCCTGTCCGTGGAGGCGTCTTCGCCGACCACGATCTCCCAATCGCAGCCCGGCTCCTGCATCAGGGCGCTTTCGACGGCCCGGGCGACGAACCGCTCGTGGTTGTACGTGATGAACGCGACGCTGACCTTCATCGGGGAGCCCGGGACGCCTCCAGCCTCGCCCGGACCTCGGGGCCGTTCTCGACGACCGTGCGGAGGATCGAGCAGATGGCCTGGATTTCCTCGCCGCCTATCGACGTTCCGGTGGGGAGAGACATCACGCGGCCCGCCAGTCTCTCCGTCACCGGGAGCAGCTTTCCCGCGCCCGGAAACCTGGTACGGTACGGTTCCATCCGGTGGCAGCCCGGGTGGAAGTATCTGCGGGCGATGACGTTCTCCGCATGCAGGACCTCGACCAGCCTGTCGCGGCCGATTTCCGTGCGTTCATCGTCGATCTCCAGGACGACGTACTGGTAGTTGCTTCTCTCCTCCTCCGGGTACGGCATGAGCCGGATGCCGGGGATGCTCGCAAGCTCGAGGCGGTACCGCTCGTAATTGCGCCGGTTGACGGCGATGAATTCGTCCATGCTCTCGAGGCCGGTGAGCCCCATCGCGGCAGAGACCTCGCTCATCTTCCCGTTGGTCCCGACGTGGATCACGTTGTCGTACCCCGAGAACCCGAAGTTCTTCATCAGGCGGACCTTTGCCGCCAGCGCATCGTCGTTCGTCAGGACGGCCCCGCCCTCGAAGGCGTTGAGGAACTTCGTGGCGTGGAAGCTTAGTATCTCCGCATTCCCGAACGATCCGACCATCCGTCCCCCGCGGGAGCAGCCGAACGCATGGGCCGCGTCGAATAAAAGCTTCAGGCCTTTCCGTTCGGCGATTTCCCCGAGCGCATCCACGTCGCACGTCCGCCCCCAGAGATGGACTCCGATGATCCCGGTCGTAGCGGGTGTGACCAACTCCTCGACCCGATCGGGGGAAAGGGTAAACGTCTTGGGGTCGATGTCGCAGAACACGGGCGTGATCTCCTGCCACTGCAGCGCATGCGCGGTCGCGACGAAGGTGAACGAAGGAACGATCACCTCTCCTTCCAGGCCAAGCGCGCGGATGACGATTTCCAGGGCGATCGTCCCGTTGCAGGCAGCGATGCAGTGCCGTACCCCGGCGAGGCGGGCGATTTCCCGCTCGAACTCCTGGACGTAAATACCGTTGTTCGTGAGCCACCGGCGGTCGAGGATCTCGTTGATGCGGGAAAGGAGGCGCTCCCGGTTCCCGATGTTGGGCCGCCCCACGTGGATCTTCTCCCGGAACGCCGGGGGGGAGCCGAAAATCGCCAGATCTTTCATGACAGGTGCCAGCCCTCCGGCCGGGTTTTGATGACCTTGCCGGGAATCCCGACCACGGTCGTGTTTCTCGGAACATCATGAACGATGGTGCTTCCGGCGCCGACGATCGACCAGGCACCGATCTTCTTCTTCTCGATGACGACGGAGCCCGTTCCCATGGAACATCCCTCTTCCAGGACCGCATCCCCCGACACGTGAACCCCCGGGGCAAGCGTCACGAAATTCTCAAGGACCACGTCGTGCCCAATCGTGCAGTCCAGGTTGACCTGGACGTGGTCTCCGATCCGGATCCGGTTGGTGAGAATGCAGCCCGCGGCGATTATGGTGCCTTCCCCCAGGTTATTCCACCGGGTCGTGATCACGCCCGGATGGATCACGCTTGCGAAGCGAACCCCGGTTTCCCTGGCCCTGGCGATCAGCCGGCGGCGGAGTTCCGGGGCGCCGACCCCGCAGACGGCGGAAACCTCGTTCCGATGGTCCGCCAGCCATTCGAAACCGCCGAGGATCGGCCGGTCATTGACGAGGGTCCCCGGTGTCCCGTAGGCGGGATCGACGATGAATCCCAGCACATCGTATGAGGGATTCCTCTCGTTGATCGCCTCGAAAATGTCGAGGACTTCCCTTGCGAACCCCCCCGCCCCGATTATGGCGATTTTCCGCATGGCCATCTTCGCCGCCTCCCTAGCCGATCTTGCTTACATCTTGTTTTGCGGAACTTCGTTTCTCCGCCACGTACAGGACGCTCCCGTCGGCGATTCCGCACTTCCGGAAAGCTTCCCGTCCGAAATGCCCGATG
>JAGVHM010000191.1 GCA_020056545.1 bacterium | reverse complement strand
GTTTCCCCTCTTTCCGAAGGTGTTCCACGTCCTCGTTGACGGACTCTTTCAAGGTCCGGAAGGGCTTCGGCTTCAGGATTTCCACGAAGAAGACGAACCCGGTGATCGCCAGAACGGAGATCAGGTATTCCACCCCTTTGATGTGCGTCATGAAATCGGTGAGCGTATGCATGGCTGTTCCTCCTGTTGTGTATTGTCTATTTGCCGTTGTTCTTCTTGTCTTTCCTGTTCCTGTTCCTGCCCGCCAGGTAGGCTTCCGTCGGCCTCCAGCCGAAGGAAATGCTCGTCCGGACCTGTCCGAAGACACCGCCGAACACCCTCCTGCCCAGCAGGTAGAACGACATGACGATGATCGTCACCGGCAGGAAGACGATGTACAGCCCCCCGGACAAGATCCCCCAGGCGAACAGAAGAACGAACGGAACCTTGTAATAAACCGCGTTGTGCTCTCCCGGAAGGATCCCCTCGTCTTTCATTTCCACCAGCCGGCCGCTTTTCAGGTTCCAGTAGGTTCCCTCACCGACCTGATTCCCTCCGCTGATTTTCTGCATCTCGCTGACCTCCCTTCGCTCCTGCTTCGTTCAAGGCGGCTTCCCTTACGTGCCTCCCACTATAGGGATTGCCACGGCCCGGGCCAATCGGTTGAAATACCTATATTCAAGGGAAAGAATACCTAGTTGATGGGGTATTTCAGGGCATTGACGTGGCGATTTTCCTCCCGGATCGGGGAGTTTTATCGCCGGCGGGCTACTGGATCATGCTCTCGGCGACCTTCAGAAGCTCGAATGGCGGGGATTTCGACATCACGTGGATCCAGTATTTCCCTTCCTTCCAGAAAACCCGGGAGCACATCTCCCCCTTGCTGCCGAAACCCACTTCCAGCACGACGTTCCTTCCCTTCAGGGAGTAGTTCACCTTCTCCTTAAGCTGCACGAGGCGGATCTTGCCGTCGGCCCGGAAATTTTCGGACAACGATTGGGATATCACCAGCGACGTGTCCTTCGTGACGTCCTGCTCGAACTCCATCACAACCGCCTGGAAGGGCTTGCCCTGAGCCAGAATCGTGGATGGCGGCCACTTCAGGTTCTGCGGAAAGTACGAAGGGATGATGATGTCCCGCATGTTCAGGCCGGTCTTCACCTCGTCCAGATTCCTGTACTTCTTCAGGAGATCCGGCTGGGCCAGGGACGGCACCCAGTTGACGATCTTCATCGCGACTATCAGGACGGCGACGGCCGACGCGAATGCGAAGATGCCCCACAGCTTCTTCATGCCGCCTCCTTTGCTTCAGACCACGTAATAATTGATGGCCGCGATGGCCAGCAGGGTCACCGCGAACACGAACCACTCGCCGCCGGACCATTGCGCGTAACCTTTTTCCAGCCTGTCGATCCTGCTCTGTATGTTTAGCCGGTGGCTGTACTCTTCCATTTTCTCGGTTACGCTCGGACCCTTCGCCGTCTCCCCGTTCGCCGGGGCTTCCTGCGAGAGATAGAGCCTCCGCAGCGTCTCGGCCAGCACCAGGGGCTTTCCGGTCAGGGAGGCCGCCATCTCGTCGCAGATCTTTTCGTCGTCCTGGACGGATCTGCGGAACTCCAGGAGCACTATCGGATTGAAGAACATCAGGATCCGCAGGAGAAACACGACGACCATGTAAGGACGCCTGCTCCTTGAGACGTGGGAGATCTCGTGGGCGAGGGCCGCCCGGAGCTGCTCCACCGAGAGAAGTTCCAGGAGCCCCGTAGACAGATAGATGGACCCCTTTCTTCCCGTGGCGGAGAAGATCATCGGATCTTCATCCTCCAGGACGAAAATTTCCGGCTTCTCCGCGGGCAACGATTCCAGCGCCTGGGCGATCGCCGGATCATCCCCCGCCCGGACCTCTTCCATGGGGGACTTCCCGGACGCCAGCGCGTGCTTCAGGACCGGGAAAAGCTCCTGGAAAAAAAAGACCAGGGACGTCATGAAAAACACGAGTATCAATATGGCGCCGAGCGGGATGGAGGCCGGCAGTTCCACGCTCATCCACCGGCCGCTGTCGAACAGCGCCCCCAGCCGGAAATAGACGGAATCCCTGCCGGAATCCGCGATCCGGTACAGGGGAAAGGAGAATATGGGAAACACGACCGCGAGCAGGAGGAATTTCTGCCGGATGGCCGGGCTGCGTATCTGCCAGCTCTTGAGGGCTATCTCCACGACGGCCCCGGCGACCGCGGAATGAAAAAACGCCTGGGTTATGTAGGAGCCGGGATAGGAGTCGAAAAATCGTGACAGATCCATGCCGGCCCTATGATATCCCTCCCGGCCTGATAAATGAAGCGGGTCGAAAGCGGCGCAGGCGGAGAGCGTTCGATACGACGGTGACGGAGGATAGCCCCATGGCGGCGGCGGCCAGGACAGGGTTGAGCAGCACTCCGAACGAAGGATAAAAGACGCCCGCTGCCACCGGAATCAGCACGACGTTGTAGGCGAAAGCCCAGAACAGGTTCTGCCGGATGTTCCGCAGGGCCGCGCGGCTCAACGCGATCGCCGTCGCGACACCGCGCAGGTCGCCGCTCATGAGCACGATGTCCCCGGCTTCGACGGCGATGTCCGTCCCCGTGCCGATCGCCATCCCGACGTCGGCCTGCGCCAGGGCGGGGGCGTCGTTGATCCCGTCGCCCACCATCGCCACCACCTTTCCTTCCGACTGGATCCTGCGCACCTCGTCGGCCTTGCGGTCGGGTGTGACCTCGGCCCGCACCTTGTCTATCCCCGCCCGTGCCGCCATGGCCATCGCAGACCTCGGGTTGTCCCCGGTGAGCATGACCACTTCGATCCCCATTCCGCGCAGCGCGCGGACGGCTTCGGGCGCCGTCTCCTTAATCTCGTCCGAAACCGCCGCGACCCCGGCCGCCTTTCCGTCAACGGCGATGAATACGGGGGTGCTGCCGTCCTGCGAAACCCGCTGCGCATCCGGAAGAAGCGGTCCCGCGTCGATCCCCGACTCCTGCAGCCACTTCGGGCTCCCGATGTGCACCGTCCGCCCCGAGACTACCGCCCGGATGCCCTGTCCCGGCATCGAGGAAAATTCCGCTGGAGATACCGGAGAGATCCCGCGCCCTTTGGCTCCCCGAACGATGGACTCCCCGAGCGGGTGCTCGGAGCCCGTCTCCGCTCCCGCGGCGAGCGCAAGCAGTTCGCGCTCCCCTTCCGGCCCCCGGAAGATTCCACCCGGGGCGCAGTGAATAGCGGAAAGCTCGGGCCTTCCGCGCGTGACCGTCCCCGTCTTGTCGAAAACCACGGTCTGCACCTTGTGCGCAGTTTCCAGCGCCGCGCCGCTGCGGACGAGGATCCCCAGCTCCGCTCCCTTCCCCGTGGCCACCATGATGGAGGTGGGCGTGGCAAGCCCCAGCGCGCAGGGACAGGCTATTATGAGGACCGAGATCGCGGAGAGCATCGCATAGGTGAGCTTCGGCTGCGGCCCGAACGCCCACCAGGCGAGGAAGGTGACGGATGCCGTCCCCAGCACGGCCGGCACGAACCATGAGGCGATCACATCCGCCAGGCGGCCGATGGGCGGCTTGCTCCCCTGCGCCTCCTGGACCATCCGGACGATCCTCGCGAGCACCGTATCCTTCCCCACGCCCGTGGCGGTGAACACAAGGCGTCCGTTGAGATTCATCGTCCCGCCTGTCACGACGCTCCCCTGGCTTTTCTCCGAGGGGATCGGTTCGCCCGTGAGCATCGACTCGTCGACGGCGCCCGCCCCTGCCGTCACCGTGCCGTCGACCGGGATCCTTTCCCCCGGTCGGACGACGACGCTGTCGCCGGTCACCACGCCTTCAAGCGGAATGTCCGTTTCTGCCCCCTCGCGGATGACCCGCGCGGTCCGAGGCCGCAGGCCGATCAGTTTTTTCACCGCATCGGAGGTTTTCCCCTTGGCGCGTGCCTCGAAATACCGGCCCAGCAGGATCAGGACGATGATGGCGGCCGACGTGTCGTAGTAGACGTGCGCCGCGACCCCGCCCACGGAAAAGGCCCCGGGGAAGAAGGTGGCGGCCAGGCTATAGGCGAACGCCGCCGTCGTGCCCAGCGCCACGAGGGTGTTCATGTCTGTCGTGCCGTGCCTGGCCGCGGCAACGGCCCCGCGGTAGAAACGGGATCCCACGTAGAACTGTATCGGCGTGACCAGCAACAGCTGTATCAGGGCGCTGACATGCGGCGGAAACGGCATGCGGCCGGGACCCGCCAGCATCTCCCACTGTGCAAGCAGGAAGAGAGGGACTCCAAGGGCGACGCCCAGACGCAGGCGGGAAAGAAGCGAGCGCTCCTCTTCCATCTGCATTCGCTCCTGCCGGGCCAGCGGATCTTCGCCCTCTTTCACCTCCGGCACCGAGTATCCGGCGCCCGCGACGGCGGCCCTCAGCGCCTCCCGGTCCGCGATCCCCGGAAGAGCTTCGACCGTCGCGGATTTCGTGGCCAGGTTGACGCTCGACGACAGGACCCCCGGGACCGCGGCGAGCGCCTTCTCCACGCGCGCCACGCATGAGGCGCAGTGCATCCCCTCCACGGGGATGGTCCATCGGACCGGGTCCTCGGGTGCACGGCCGTACGCTTCCGGCGGCGCATGGAGCGCCGCACAGTTATAGACCTTGTATTCGCCCATGGTTCTATATGATGTTCCGAATGCCCCTCCCGCATCATTTTGGCCAAAACGGCCGGCGGGGTTTGTTGCTATAATCTTATCATCTCGCGCGCCTGTAGCTCAGGCGGATAGAGCAGCTGCCTTCTAAGCAGCTGGCCCGAGGTTCGAGTCCTCGCAGGCGCGCCAACATCCTATTTTCAACCAGAGCAAGGAGATTCGGACCCCGACATGAAGGTCCTGCTGCTCTACCCGGAATTCCCCGATACGTTTTGGAGTTTTCGCCATGCCCTCCCCTTCCTGGGGAGACGCTCCGCCTATCCTCCCCTGGGGCTGCTTACCGTCTCCGCGCTGCTTCCGTCACACTGGAAACGGAAACTTGTCGATCTCAACGTCGAGAAGCTCCGGGATAAGGACCTGGCCTGGGCCGACGTGGCGTTCCTGAGCGCCATGCTGGTCCAGGGGCCCTTCCTCTCCGGATTGATCGCCCGTTGCCGTGAAGCCGGGCTGAGAACGATCGTTGGCGGACCGATCACGAGCGCGGACGCCTCTTCGTACGAGGGATCGGACCACGTGGTGCGGGGCGAAGCGGAAGGGGTCATCGAAGAGCTGGTTTCCGATCTGGAAGCCGGCAAGGCCCGGCGCTTATACGAAGCCGCCGGGCGGGCGGACATGACAAAGGTTCCTCCCCCGGATATCCACCTGGCGAGGTGGCGCCGGTACAGTTCGATGCCCATCCAGTATTCCAGGGGG
>JAGVHM010000162.1 GCA_020056545.1 bacterium | reverse complement strand
ATTCGAAGACGCGGGTTTCCTTCCCCAACCGGCTCTTTATCCGACAGATCGCGTCGAACACGATCCATGGGGATGGGGCATCCATGAGGTAGCCGGGTGCCGTCGACCTTATCCATTCCAGGGCATGCCGTCGTTGGGTCGGGGAGGATAACAGCCGGCGAAAGAACCTGCGTTGCGTGCGGTGCAACAACACGCCGAGCAACCTAGGAACCGTATCCAGGTTCATCGGGCTCCCCACGAAACCTGACCGAACATATTGTACCCCTTCGGTGCAACGTTTTGCGCCAAACCGCCCGCCGCCGCTTCAAGGGGGGTTCGCCGTAAGTATACCCACCGCTACGTATATTTCCAGTCCGGCGGTTTCCCTACCTCGCCCCGCGGATCGGGCCCGGCGCGTCTCCGATCGGCAATCCGCTTGTTGTCATCCGGTTGGTGGGATAATATTCAATTTCCTATGGAATTTGGAAAACAGCAGGCGACATAGCGTGAGAGGCGCCAGCCCGCCTGCCGGCAAGTTGCGTGTCCTCTCCGTTTTCGGGACCCGTCCCGAAGCGATCAAGATGGCCCCCGTCGTCCGGGAGCTCGCGGCCCGCCCCGACCGTTTTCAGAGCACGGTCTGCGTCACCGCGCAGCACCGCCAGATGCTCGACCCGATTCTGGAACTCTTCGACATGCGGCCGAAATACGACCTGGACATCATGAAACCGGGGCAGGACCTCTACGACGTCACGTGCGGCGTGCTCACGAGCATGCGGGAGGTGCTCGAGAAGGAGCGGCCCGGCATCATGCTCGTACAGGGAGACACCACGACGGCCATGGCCGCCGCGCTGGCCGCGTACTATTCCGCCGTGCCCGTGGGACACGTCGAGGCTGGTCTGCGAACTCACGACAGGCGCGCGCCGTTCCCGGAGGAGGCAAACCGCACGATCACGGGCGTCCTGGCCGACGTCCACTTCGCCCCGACGCAGGCTTCCCGCGAGAACCTGTTGAGAGAGGGGATACCGGATGAAAAGATATTCGTCACCGGGAATACGGTCATCGACGCCCTTCTCTGGGCGTCGTCCCTGATTTCTAATGATCCGGAACTCCGCGGCGGACTCGATGCGAGGTTTTCCTTCCTCGACCGGAGGAAGAAGCTGATACTCGTCACGGGTCACCGCCGGGAGAGCTTCGGGCAAGGGTTCGAGCAGATATGCATTGCCCTTGCGGACATCGCCCGATGCGATCCGGGAGTGGAGATTCTTTATCCCGTGCACATGAACCCGAACGTCCGCGAGCCGGTCAACCGGCTGCTGGGGGGAGAAAATACCGGAAATATCCGGCTCATCGAGCCAGTGGATTATCTGCCTTTCGTGTACCTCATGAGCCGCGCCTACCTGATCCTCACGGACTCGGGCGGAGTGCAGGAGGAGGCCCCGTCTCTGGGGAAGCCGGTTCTCGTGATGCGGGAACGCACCGAGAGGCCGGAAGCCGTAGCGGCGGGAACCGCCAGGCTCGTCGGGACGGACCGCGAAAAAATCTTCTCCGAAACCGTGCGACTGTTGAAGGATGCAGATGCATACAGGGCCATGTCCCTCATGCACAACCCGTATGGCGATGGCCGGGCGTCCGGCAGAATCATCGACGTCCTGGTGAAATTCGCAGGTTCGGGAGGATGGAAAGCCTGATACATATCGTCGAACCGACGCTGGAAACCGAAGCGGGTCATTGCCACAGCTTCGTCGAAAGCCTCTGCAGGGCGTCGAGCGGCGACCCGCAATCCTTGTGCGTCTGGGCGGGCCGCCGGGCGCGGCTCCCCCGCCTGGAGTCGCTCGGCATAATCGTCCGCCCATATTTCCATCGAAGGATCCGACGCCTGCAGGAGTATTTCCTTCTCGGGAAATTGTTGAAAAGTCCGGGGCGCATCTTCATTTCCACCGCGGGCCGGGTCGACATGGTCCTTCTGGACCGCGCCGCCGGAGGGGAGATACCGCCGGGGAAGGCATACCTGTATGCTCACTGGTTCCGGCCGAAGGCCGGGAAGGAGGACGCGTTCCGGAGGGTGGCCGGGAAACAGCGGCATCTGGTCATCCTTGCGCCGACCGAGTCCATCGCGGATGTCTTCAGGAAATGCGGTTTCGGGGAAACCAGGGTCGTCCCATACCCGATCACTCCGAGGGAAGAGGCTGCGGAAGCGGTGTCGGCGGATTTCCGGCATCTGCTGTACGCCGGGGCGGCAAGAAGAGATAAAGGGTTTTCGGCGATGGCAGGCCTCGTTGCCCACCTTGCGGCCGGCGGACGTCAGATACCTGTCGTGGTTCAGGGGTCGGCCGATCATTACGGCCGGATCGACCCGGAGACGAAAGCGGACCTGGCCCTCCTCCGGTCCGTCTCCTATCCCGCTCTGCGTGTTTACGGCGAAACGCTGGACCCCCCTTCGTATCTTGACCTGTTCCGCGGCGCGATCTGCCTGCAGCCGTACCGCAGGGAGGATTTCGCAGACAGGATCAGCGGGGTTACTATGGATGCGTTGTCGGGAGGGAGCCCCGTCGTGGCCACGTCCGGGACATGGATGGCCCATGTCGTCGAGCGCTTCGATGCAGGCCGGGTGGTCAGGGACCTTTCACCGGGATCGCTGCTGGCCGCCGTCGACGACATCCTGTCCGATTACGGGCGGTTCCGCGCAAACGCCGCAAAGGCCGGGAGAACGCTCCAGGAAGAGAACAGCGGGCGGCACCTGTTGTCGATCCTGTCGGGAGGTTAGGCGACGTTGGAAGACCAGGTATTGCGGAAACGCCGTCCGGTATCGGCGGTGGTGATCGCCCTCAACGAGGAGCATCGGATCGCCCCGTGCCTGGAGAGCCTGTCCTGGGCGGATGAAATCGTCGTCGTCGACTCCGGGAGCGTGGACGGCACCGTGGAACTGGCGAAGAGATACACGGACAAGGTATACACCCTCCCCTGGAAAGGTTTCGGCCCCCAGAAACAGGCCGCCGTCGATCTCGCCGCCCACGACATCGTGTTCAACGCGGATTGCGACGAGCGCGTCACACCGGAACTGGCCGGTGAGATTCAGGCGATCCTGTCCGGAGACGATATGCTGCCGGGCTACTCGGTGCCGCGGCGTACCTTTTTCGGCGGGAAGGAGATCCGGCATTGCGGCTGGTACCCCGACAGGACGGTTCGCCTGTTCGATCGCAGGAAAGCCCGCTTTTCGGAAGACATCGTGCACGAACGCGTCGTCGTCCAGGGCCGAACCGGGGATTGTCGCCATCACATGCTGCATTATTCCTTTTCGGGGGTTTCCGACCTGCTCGCCAAGCTTCAACGATACAGCGACCTCGGCGCCCGGCAGATGTACGAGCGGGGGCGGAGGTGGCGCCTCTCCGACCTCATGATCCGGCCGGCGTACGCCTTCCTGAAAACGTACATCCTCAAGCTCGGCTTCCTCGACGGCTATGAGGGATGGCTGATTTCGAAAACGACTGCCTTTCTGACCTTCACGAAGTATGCGAAGCTCCGGGACCTTGAGAAAAACCGGACTGGTTGAAGAGAGCGGGATGGATAAGGGGAGATACTGGCTGGTCGTCACGCACGGATGCAACCTGGACGGCAGGGCCTATTCCCAGCATATCGACGACCGGTTGCCGTACCTGGTCAAGGAAGGGATCACTCCGGTGGTTCTATCCGGCCCCACCGGCCCGCCTCGTACCGACGTGCCGCACGTGCAGGTATACTCTCCTGCTCCTTCCGGCCTGCGGTTCGAACTCGGCAAGACGCTTAAGACGAAAACGGAAGGGCGACAATTTGCCCGGCTGGCCGGGACGCTGCTCCGGTTCATGGCGCTCCCGTTCTATCTCGTGGAAAAGTTGTTCATCGACGTGGAGAGCCAGTGGTCATGGTTCCTGCCCGCGGCCGTCCGCGGTTATTTCCTTTGCGGTAAATACGACCCTGAAATCGTTTATTCGACCGGGGGGCCGTTCAGCGCCCATATCGCCGCCTGCCTGATCGCCGCGATGCGCCGGAAGATCTGGATCGCGGAACTGCAGGATCCTCTCGTGCACGGTGACTGGCAAAGGTCAGGGAGGGCCTTGAAGGTCCACTCGCGCGTGGAGAAACTGGTCTGCGACAAGGCGGACGCTGTGATTTTCGTGACCGAGGGAGCGAGGCGGGGAGCGAACGCCAGGACGGGGCTCGCAGGCAAGGGGAGGGTTATATATCCGGGCGCTGTACCGGTTCCCGCGTCTTTGGGGACGCGCAGGAAGGGAAGCACGTGCCGTTTCGCCCACTTCGGTTCACTTGCGGGATCGAGAAACGCGGATGTCCTGCTTGCGGCGCTGGACCGGCTCTTCCGTGACCGACCGGACCTTCCGGGATCGGTGCGGCTTGACCTTTACGGCACCTTCGACCGGCCCTCGCTGTCGCGCGTCGAGTCGTTCCCCTATCCGGATGTGGTTGCGGTGCGGGGAATGGTTTCGCGGAGCGAGTCGCTTGCGGAAATGCGGGGATGCGACGTGCTGCTGCTCATCCAGAACAGGAGCGATTTTTCCTCCGAAACCATCCCGTCGAAAACTTACGAATATCTGCAGGCGGGCCGGCCGATACTCGGGCTTGTCCACGGGAACGCCGAGCTTTCCGGGATGCTGCGCGGGCTGGGGCACGTGGCCGTGGACGCCGCCGACCCGGGCGATGTGAGGGATGGAATCTCGCAATGCCTTGCACGGTGGCGGGAATCCGAACCGGAATTGCCGGCTTTTCCCCCTTCGCCGTATACCGTCGAGGGCGCGGTGGACCGGCTTGTAGGGATATCCGCGGAGTTGCTGAAGAACCGGGATCATGCGAGAGGAGCGGGTGGCTAGGAAGACCAGCAGGACAGGGAAAGGGCCGTTCGCGCCGGACCCCGGCGGGTACTGCCCGACCTGCGGCCTGGAGACCGGAGAACATCGCGGAAAGCCCACCGGAGAAAAGAGGGCATGCCCTTACGAAGGACTTGCATACCCCGAACTCAGGGCGGGGCACGACAGGATCTATTTCGGCCCCTGGAGAAAGATGAACGCCGGCCCCGCGGATGTCGTCCGCGCATACAACCAGATAGGGAGACACCTGAACTCGATAGAGCGGGTTCTCGGTGGCCTGGATCTTCCCGCGGCGCGGAGGGACCACCTCAAGGCCGTGGAGGCATGCCGCCTGGGGGATCCGCGGGAGGATTCCCAGGAGGCGCTGCGCTTCATGGACAATGCCCTTTCCTACGCGCACCGCGTGATCGACGACCTGCTGCACGAGCGAGGATTCCCTTCGCATGCCCCCATGGAATTCGCCGAATGGTACGACGCCGTGGAAGTCCCCTTCCGCGACGAGTGGTAGAGGCCCGAGACCGGAGGAGGAAAAGATGCTGCCGCTGGACCGGTATCCCAAGGAAATCACGTTGCGGGATGGCGCGTGCGTAACCTTCCGCCCGATGGTCCGGGAGGATGTGGCCCCACTCTGGGATTTTTTTAAGCGGATCTCCCCCGAGGACCGGATGTATCTCCGCGAGGACGTGGCAAAGAGGGTAGAGGTGGAGCGTTGGGCAAGGGATCTCGACTATGACGCGGTGCTTCCCATCCTGGCCTTCTGCGGGGGGTTCGTGGTGGGAGATGCGACGCTCCACAGGAACCGGACTGGATGGAAGCAGCGGGTGGGAACCGTCAGGATCCTCATCTCTCCCGATTTCCGCCACCGGGGGTTGGGGACGGCGATGATCCGGGAACTGCGGCATCTCGGCGAGAAGGCGTCCCTCCATTACCTGCTGGCCGAAGTGATCGAGGAGCAGCAGGCCGCAGTCAGGGCCTTCGAAAAACTGGGCTTCGAGCGCATGTCCGTTCTCCGAAACTACGTAAACGATCAGAAGGGAAATCTGCACAACCTCGTCGTCCTCCTGTACCCGATGTCCGATGCCGATGAAGAGGTCTTGTATTGAATTTCTCGCCGCCTGCCCCAGGAAAGAATATATTAATGGGAGGTTCGGGGCGCATGCCCTGGGAGGTGGGAAGGGGTTGGGGATCGTTTCGGCCAGGCCGCTTTTCCTGGCGGTCGTCCTGCTCTCGGTGTCCCTTCTTCCGGCAGGGGTGTCTTTGCATGCGTCGCCACCGGCGCCGAATCCACATGATCACTTCAAGCAGTCCGCCCAGTGCCCGAATTGCCATATTTACGATGGCGCGAAACTGGACCCGGGCCGGTTCACCACCGCGTCCATGGATTTCTGCCTGAAGTGCCATATTGCCGAGGAGCGGGGCCGGACCCATCCCCTGAAGGTCCACCCGGGCGGCAAGATCCGGGAGATGAAGATCCCGGCGGAATTCCGGCTGGGCGACGGCGAACACATCATCTGCCTGACCTGTCACAAGGCCCATGGTCCTTTCCTGTCGGCGATAAGGACATTTGCGGATCAGGAGCAGGAGATTCCGACAGGCGAGCAGGGCGCCACTCCGTACTACCGTACCTATTTCTTGCGGCGCTCCGACCCAGCGGGCGAGGGGCTGGAGGCCCTGTGCGAAGGGTGCCACAAGGCGCCATGACCCCCCGCTCTCCAAGAAACCTCCCCAGGCGTACCATCTTCATCAATCCCCGTTTTCAGGGAAGCATGGCGCTTTGCTTTGCCGTCGTGATCCTGCTCGTTGCGGCGCTTTTCGCCTGGTTCTTCCATCGCCATGCGAAGGTTACTCTGCGCGTCGCCTCCCTGCAGGGGCATTACCATTTCCTTTTTCCATATGAAATCCTGGGCACCGCCCTGACCCGGCACATCGCGGCGCTGTCCGCAGGCGGGCTGGCGGCGAGCCTCCTGGTGTTCATGGTTATCCAGCGCAGGATTCACTGCGGTGTCGAGCGGCTTGTGAACGTCTTCCGACTGTCGGTGGAGGGAGACCTGTCGACGCCGACGGAACCTCCCGGGCAACCGGAACTGACCGGCCTCGGAAGAAAGATCGATGCGGCCCGTTCCCGGACCCTCTCCCGGATCCGCGCGGCGAACGATGAGGCGAAACTGCTCTTGGAAGAACCGCTTTCGGAAGAGGAGTTCGCCCGCCGGTGGGACGCCCTGAAGCACATTCTCCAAAGGATTGTGCCGTGAAGGCCCGGCGGCCGCGGAAGGCGGCGGGGATGACTGAACGCGGGTACGCCATGCGGTTCTCGGCGATGCTGCTGCTTGTTTTTTCCCTGGGAGGTGTTTCTCTGTTCCTCGCCTTCTACGTCATTCTCACGCAACCTTTTCCCCCCACGTACTCGGGTGTGTATTTCGCGCTGCGCAACCTGTCGGCTTTTCTGGTTCCAATGCTTGTATTTTCCATGCTGGCCTATGCGCTGCTGTTGAGCGTGGCGGTCGCAATCCTGTGCGGCATCGCGTTCCACAAGATCGCGGGGCCGCTGTATCGCATGGAGCGGGCGCTGGAGAACTACGAGTCGGGCGAATCCATCCGGGCGGTGTTTCTCCGCGAAGGGGACCAGCTGGTCGCCCTCGCGGATGCCTATAACTGCTTCCTGACGCGCCTGCGGGAAGGACGCCGGGATTGGTTGGCCGTGATGGAGCACGCGGAGCGCCTCTGCCTCCAGGACGCCGATACCTGCCGCGCCGAGCGCATAGACGCGCTGGTCCGGCTTTCGGCGATGCTTTCAAGGTATCGATAGTGGAAAACGGCTCCTTCTATAAAAGGGCCAAGCGTCTCCTCTTCGGCGCGCCGCGGGATCTGTTCGATCCGAAGATCTTCCATCGGCTTTCCCTTGTCGCCTTCTTTGCATGGGTGGGTCTTGGCGCCGACGGGATCTCCTCCTCCTGCTACGGTCCCGAGGAGGCGTTCATTGCCCTGGGAGGTCATCCGGCCCTCGCCGTATTCGTCGCTCTTGCCACCGTGGTCACCGTATTCATCATCTCGGGGTCCTACGCGCAGATCATCGAGGCGTTCCCCTCCGGTGGCGGAGGGTACATCGTCGCATCCAAGCTCCTCGGGGAGAGGGCGGGCGTCGTGTCCGGCTCAGCGCTGGTCATCGATTATGTGCTCACCATCACCATATCCGTAGCCTCGGGCGCGGACGCCCTGTTCAGCTTCCTCCCGCCGGTCTGGCATTCGTACAAGTTCTGGGTCATCGCATTCATCATCATCGTTCTCATATGGCTCAATCTTAGAGGCATCAAGGAGTCCGTTGCGGTCCTGACCCCCATTTTCATGGCGTTCATGCTCACCCATATCCCCCTTGTCCTGTATGCGATTTTTCGCCACGTGCCGGAGCTGCCAGAGGTGGGAGCGCGCGTCTCGAGCGAGCTCACCTCCACGGCGAGCCAACTTGGCTGGGTGGGGCTCGGCATGCTCCTGATGCGCTCCTACTCCATGGGCGCGGGGACGTACACGGGGATCGAGGCGGTGAGCAACTCGATGCCGACCCTGCGCGAGCCCCGCGTCCAAACGGGGAAAAAGGCGATGCTGTACATGGCCATTTCTCTTTCCTTCATCGCCGGAGGGATCATACTGGGGTACGTGCTGAACGGCGTTGCGCCCGCCCATGGCAAGACTCTGAACGCCGTCCTGTTCGAGACGCTGGTGGGCGGATTCTGGTCGGGCAATACGGGAGCGGCGGTGGTGGCGTTCGTGCTGGCGTCGGAGGCGGCGCTCCTGTTCGTCGCGGCGCAGACGGGATTCCTCGGGGGCCCCCAGGTCCTCTCGAGCATGGCGGTCGACTCCTACGTGCCGCACCGGTTCGCCCATCTTTCCGAACGTCTGGTCACCAAGTACGGCGTCTATTTCATGGGGGCGATGGCGTTCCTGATGCTTTTCATCACCGGCGGATCGGTGCGGTATCTGATCGTCATGTACTCGATCAACGTCTTCCTCACCTTCAGCCTCTCCCAGTTCGGGATGGTCGTCCACTGGTGGAAGGACCGGGACAAGGAGAAGGCCTGGAAGGTCAAGCTGGCCATGAGCAGCATCGGCTTCCTTCTGACCGCTTCAATCCTCTGCTTCACGGTGTGGATCAAGTTCCCTGAGGGGGGGTGGATCACCCTTCTGATAACGGGATCGTTCATCGCCCTGTGCTTCCTGATCCGCCGCCACTATCGGAAGGCCCAGCAGGCCCTGCGGCGGCTGGATGAGCTGCTGCTGCAGCTTCCGCCGGTGACCATATCCTCCGTCCAGGAGCCCGTGCTTCGCCGCACCGCCCCTACCGCCGCCATCATGGTCTCAGGGTACAACGGACTCGGGATGCACGTGTTCTTTTCGGTCATCCGCTCCTTCCCGGGGACCTTCCGCAACTTCGTGTTCCTCTCCGCGGGGGTCGTCGACAGCACCGTTTTCAAGGGGGCGGAGGAGGTGGTGAACCTCGGTGAGGATCTTCGCAAGCAGCTCCGTCACTACGAGGAGTTCGTCAAGGGGCACGGGTACTACGCGGAAGCGCGCAGCCAAGTGGGTACGGACGTCATCGAGATCATCGGCCACCTTGCCGCCGAGACGGCGAAGGATTTCCCCAACGCCGTTTTCTTCTCAGGCCAGATCGTCTTCCAGGAGGAAGGGTTCATCACCCGCTTCCTGCACAACCAGACGGCGTTCCTCGCCCAGAAGAAGCTGGTCTTCGCGGGCTTGCCGATGATCGTCATGCCCGTCCGGATCCTTTGAGCGGGAAGCATCCCGGCCCATAGGAATTACAGCTGATCCTGCCTGGAAGGACATTCTCAGGTATTGCTGATCTGTGGTGTTGCTGATCTGTGGTGTTGATCTGTGGTTGACCTGCCGAGTTGATTTCTGCGAATATGATTCAATAATAATTGCGGTGGCTTTTACGGCGAAACGATTCATTCGGAGGAGGGGATGATGGCATCCATTCGGAAGGCGGGCTGGTTTCTTGCGTTGGTTTTCGTGATGGCGGGGTGGATGGGGGTTTTGGGATCGCTTCGGGGAGTGGCGGAGGCGGGCGTGATCGCCTCCCGCGCGGCGGAGGCGGGAGAGCTCCGGGCGGCGGAGATCGCAAAGGTGCAGGCGTTCCTCGAGCGCAAGGTCGTACTGCAGAAACTGGTGGATTACGGCGTCTCCCCGGAGGAGGCGATGGCGAAAGTCGGGTCGATGAGCGACGGCGACCTGCACCGTCTCGCCTCGCTGACCGACCGGGTTGCGGCGGGCGCCGACAGCGCCGTCGGCTTGCTCATCGGGGTTGCCGTTCTGATCATCCTCATCATCGTTATCCTCAAGCTCATGAACAAGGAAATCGTCGTACGTTGATCGGGGAAAAATGGTTTCCGGGCGCCGCCCTGCTGCTGGGCGGCGCCTTTTTGATTTTGGGGGGATGCGGCCGGACCCAGACGATCCGTGGGACGGAAGCGCAAACCTCGGATGCGGCGGTCATCAGCGGTGTCCCTTTCCTGCCCCAGGAGGAAGACACGTGCGGACCCTCATCCCTCGCGATGGTCCTGCGGTT
>JAGVHM010000135.1 GCA_020056545.1 bacterium | reverse complement strand
GATGGGACCGGGAACGTCTACGTTACCGAATCGAGCGGAAACCGGCTCATCGTCTATGACAAATTCGGCAACTTCCTGCGGGAGCGGAATGGCCTGAACAAGCCGACCGGCGTGGCCGTGGATCCGTGGGGAAGGATCTATGTCTGCAACACCGGATCGAAAACGGTCGACGTCTATGACGGCAGCCTTGCCCTTCTTTTTTCGCTCGGCCTGGGAGCGGTCGAACTGATTTTACCAACCTCGGTCGCCGTCGATTCCTCCGGCACCGCCTTCGTCGCCGACAGCAAGGACAATCGCATCAAGGTGTTCAGCCAGGCTGGGTCGTTTCTGTATTCTTTCGGAGGCAGGGGGAGCGGAGACGGGAACCTGAATTTTCCCGTATCGGTCGCAATCAACGAGACAACGTCGGAAGTGATCGTGGCGGACCTCCAGCAGACCATGACGGGTTACCGCGGAGCCGGCATCCGGATGTTCGCCAAGGACGGGACTTTCCGGAGGCGTTTCGGCGGATACGGGGAAGGGCAGGGGTTTTTCATCCGGCCGATGGGGCTGGCCGTGGACGGATCGGGCAGGATCTACATCTCAGATTCCTACCAGAACGTCGTCCAGGTGTTCGACGCGAACGGCGGTTTCCTTCTGGGCGTGTTCGATCGCAGCCACCCCGTGCGGACGCCGATGGGGCTGGCCTATTGCCGGAGCACCGACCGGCTATTCGTGGCGTCGCTGAACACGTCCAGGGTGGAAGTGTTCGGCAATAATCCACAGGGAGATCCGGGGGGAGGGCAGACCGTTCCGCTGTCCTTTTTCAAGACGGGAGGGTTTGGCTGCTCCATGGCGGGTAATTTTCTTGAGCGTGGAAATTCCGTCGACGCATGGATTTTCCTCGGAACGGCCCTGTATTTTCTAAGAAGAAGGAAGAGGATAGGGACGGAGCGAACTTGCCGATGAATCGTCGGCAGCGAACAACTGATTTGTCCAGGCCCCGCATGAGGATTGCTTTCATTCTCCTTTTGATCGTGTCCCTGGCCGGTTCGGGCGCCCACTCCGGCGACAAGCCGTGGAATAAGCCTTCCTCGCCCTGGATCAGATTGTTATCGCCGGGGATCAGGTCTTCCACGCAAAACATGAAGATATATCCCCATATCGAACTGAACGATACCGAGTGCCTGTCCTGCCATTTCGTGGACAGCCTGAACGACGACCTTCTCCCGGACTGGGCGTTCCAGCCGCTGCTGAATATCGACGATACGCCATACAACAATCTCTGCAGGCATTGCCACAACGACATCGAGGCTCCGTTCGTCAGGACGCATTCCAGCATCTCCATAGACAACAGCTACGGGAACTGGTCGATGGAGTGCCGGACCTGCCACGACCCGCACCAGCCCAGCCAGTTCATCGGCTACGGGAGCGATACGTTCCTGTCTTCCGGCGTCGTGTTTTCCGTGTCCGACAACGTTATTAATACGACGGGCGCGGGCTGGACGGACAACCAGTACCAGGGATACCTGGTGGTCCCCAACGTCAACGATGCAGACTACGTCTACAAGATCGGCAGCAACGCGTCGAACACCTTGTATGTCGAAGGGCCCATGGACCTGACGAAGGTGGCGCCCGGGAATGCGTTTGCCATCATCCTGGGGAAGCTGGTCAAAAGCGCCGTTTCCACTCCGTCTTCGGGAAATAAGGCGGTGCGGTTTTTCCGCGAGACTGGCGCCAATTCCTTTGCGGATGGGGACGCGACGTACGACGGGATCTGCGAAGTGTGCCATGGGCAGACGACCTATCACAAAAGCGGCGGGGGAGGGACGGCGCACAACGCGGCGGCGAAATGCACGACGTGCCATTCCCATTTGTACGGATTCAGCCACGCGGGAGGGAGCGGATCGTCGTGCGGCACCGCATCCAGCTGCCACGGCCTGCAGGGTTCGCATCCGACGCACGTAGGCGGCAGCGGGATGCAGATGGCCCTTGCGTGTTCCGCCTGCCATAACCCGGCGAGCATTCCCCTGTTCGCGGATAACCAGAATCTGGCGAACACCACCGCATGCAACGCCTGCCACAGCCCCGGGGGCACCTACAACGGGGTGAGCGACCTGAACATCGGGGCGAAGAACAACTGGACCGCGAGGGTGTACGGCGCCGACAATCTGCTGAAATCGGGCAAGGAAAAATGGTGCGCATCGTGCCACGACGAGTCGCCTTCCGTGATCGGAGGGGTGAGTGCGCCGAACGTCGTCGGCAACGAGAGCGGCTCGTACCCGTACGGGACCGGCTGGGGGTATTACAAGACCGGCCACGGCCTGCCGGCGGACCAGGCCTACCCTTCAAAAGGCGGCTTCTTCCCGCCGCTGCTCGTCAACGGCTCACCACCCCGGCCGATGGGCTGCGACACCTGCCATGACTTTACCGCCCGTCACATCGACAACGTCTACCGTACCTACGGCACGCAGGGGATCGCGCAGGGGGCATACCGCCAAGGGTACCGGCTGAAACAGGTGAACGGCCAGGAACCTCTGGTGATCCCGAGGCAGGCGAGCCAGAACAACGACAACAGTTACCGCCTATGTGTCCAGTGCCACTATTCGAATGTCTTCTACACCTCGACCGACTACAACACGAACATGAGGAATGGGGGAACCAACTACCATAGATATCATTTGGCATATAACAATAACTCCGCCTGGAAATCCGACTGGAGGTCGACCGGGAACAGCGCCATAAGCTGCACGCAGTGCCACAACGTCCACGGCAGCACCCGCATGGCGATGGTCAACGACGGGTCGCTCGCGGGGACGCCGCCGGGGATCGTCATGTATTACTACAACACCACGCTTTCATTCAGGGACTCGGGCGATCTGACGGCGCCACCCATCCCCTTGGGCCTCCCGCTTGCAATAAGGGACGGCACCACATTTTACGGGAACAGCGTCCTTAACGCCGGTTGCACGACCAACTCCTGCCACACCTCGGCGAATCGACTCGATCGCGCCTATCCGACGATGACCGGCCAGGTGTTCAACGTGGCGCCGACTCTTTCCTGGACGGCGGAGACAGGATACGCATCGGACGGCGTCAGCCCCGACTCCGGCGCTTCGGGGAGCCGGTTCACCTTCAGGGTCAACTATTCCGACAACAACAACAACCTCCCGAGCTATATCCGGGTGCTCGTCGACAAGGACAACGACGGCGCGTTCGAAGACGTCTACGCCATGTCCCCCGCGGACAACATCGCAGGCAACACGTACCACGGCAGGATATACACGAAGACCGTGGCGATCGGCAGCATCGGGAGCAGCACCGTCCGGTACAAATTCGAAGCGGCGGACAACGCCGCTTTAGCCGCCACCGGCCCGCCGACGGGGGAGAGGACGCTCACGCTCTTGAACAACGCCCCCGTACTCTCCTGGACCGGAGAGGCGTATTACGAATCGGATGGCGTGAACCCGAACGTCGGGGGCAGCGGGGCGACCTTCACCTTCCGGGTCAAGTACACGGATGCCGACGGCGACTGCCCCGATGCGAACGGCGTCGGCGTGGTGATCAACGGGGCGACTTACGCTCTCTCTCCCGAGGCGGGTAGCTGCGGCACGGGCAGGATTTACTCTACGTCCGTCCCGATCGTCGCGGCGGGGGACTATACCTACCGGTTCACGGCGACGGACACGGCGGGGAACCCGGCCACGGGTTCTCCCGCATCGAACCATATGGTGACGGTGCTCTCTTCCGCGAACACCCCGCCCGTCCTCGACTGGGTGTCGGAAGGGTGCCGAACGGACGGGGTGAAGCCGGTCCTGGGTCTTACGAACGGCGACTTCGAGTTCAAGGTGAAATACACGGACATCGGCGACCAGTGTCCCGCATCGGCGAGCGCGAATATCCAGGTGTGGATCGACCTGGACGACAGCGGCACCTACGAGCCGGGGGAGCGGTTCAACCTGACGGAAGAAGGCGCGGGGGGATGCACGACGGGGAAGATCTACAAGGTCACGCGGCAGATCCCCTACGCCGGCAACGGCGTCCTCAACTACCGCTTTTATGCCTCGAACGGGACCGTGGATGCGATCGGCGATCCGGCGACGACGGATAAATCCCTGACGGTGGTGAGTTCGGCAACGACAACGGGCGTGCGCACGACGGGGGGAAGCGCCCCATGGTATTCCACCATCCAGGCGGGTGTCGACGCCGTTCCGCAAAATGGAACCGTGCTGGTTTATCCCGGGAACTACACCGGAAGAGTATGGCTCGACAGCGCCGACACAGGCAAGACCGTCCGCTCGGTCTGCGGGCCGGACATGACCGTGACCTCCAGCACAATAGGCATGCAAGACTCAGTATGGATCCAGGCCGACGGCGTGACGATCGACGGGTTAGGAATCACCGGCGTCAGAAACGGGGTCTACGCGAGCGTTTCGACGTCTTCTATCACGATCAAGAACTGCAAGATTTATAACTGCGGCGCCGGTTACAATGGGATCTATTCTCAAGCTTCGCAGACCACGACGGTGGACAACACGGAGGTTTTCTCGAATACCGGCAACGTCGGTGCGGGCATCCGGGTTACAAGCGCGAACAGCCTTGTTCTTCGCAATTCCTACATCCATAACAATACGTCTACATGGGCCAGCGGCGACGGCGGCGGTCTGTACCTCGACATAGTAGCCAACGCCTCGATTTCGAACACGGTGATCTCGGGGAACACCGCGGGACGGAACGGCGGAGGGGTGGGTATAATGGGCAGCGTCAACGCAACGTTCGACCGGGTTACGATTACGGGAAACAGAACCACGTTGGGTACAAGTGTGGGTGGCGGTATCAACTTGAACGCCGGCAACACGATAACCCTGACCAACAGCCTCATCTCGAACAACACCTCCGTAGCCAACGGCGGCGGGATGTATATCGCAGCCACCAACAATGTCGTCATCAACAACTCCACCATCGCCTTCAACCGTGTGAATTCAGGAAACGGCGGCGGGATCTATTGGGCGGATATCCGAACTATCCAGGAATATGTCCGGAATTCCATACTGTGGGGGAACAGCGCATCGGGGAACGGCCAGACGATGTATTTTAATCTGGCCCCCGCGTCCGGCGCCACCCTTCATTTCTCCAATTCGATCATGCCCGACGACAACGACGGCTCGAATTACAATTATCCGTATTTCAATACTCCGAAGGGGGTCGATACCAGCGGCAATATGTCGTACAACGACCCGCTCTTCGTCGATCCCGACGGGCACGACTATCACCTGCAGTCCGTGTCGCCGGCCATCGATCATGCCGATCCCGGCACCGCGACTTCCTACGACCTGGACAACGTGGCCAGGACGCAGGGGTCCGGCCCCGATATCGGGGCCTACGAATACCAGGCGGGTGGGGGCGGTTCAGCTCCCTCCCGTCAAATGGGGACAACCGGTGGAATGGCGGTGCAGAATAGAGAACCGTCTGTTCCAAAGGCCGGGGGCATTAAATCCCTGCTGGAGAACGTCTTGCCGGAAGGTTTCTACCTGGGCTTCTGACCTTCTGCGCCCTCCGCAAGACGATCGTGTAGAATCGGTGAATGGGCGATCGAATTCCCATCCTGATCAGCGCCTGCCTGCTGGGGAAAAACGTCCGCTACGACGGCGGACACAAGCGGGACCCGTTTATCCTGGGGATGTTCGGGGAGTCTGTCCGGTGGGTTCCGGTGTGCCCGGAGGTCGAGTGCGGCCTCTCAACGCCCAGGGAGCCGATGCGGCTTGCCGGAGACCCGGACACACCACGCCTGGTCGGGGTCGACAGCGGGGCCGATCACACGGAACGGATAATACGGTGGGCGAAGGGCCGCTTGAGGGAGCTGGAATCTATAGGCCTGTGCGGATACATATGCAAAAGGAATTCGCCGAGCTGTTCGGGGGTGGGACGCATCGAGGTGTCAGACGATTCGGGGGCGGTGGCAGGGCCCGGCTCCGGGCTGTTCACGAAAGCATTCGTGGAGCGTTTCCCCCATCTCCCCGTGGAGGAGGAGGGGCGCCTCCGGGAACCCACCGCGAGAGAGGCGTTACTCGAGAAGGTTTTCGCACTCATGGAAGTACGGCGAAGCCGCCGCAGGAGGGGGGCGCAGTGAGGTACGCCCCTGTCGGGCATCTCGCCAAAAGCGGTGCATCGGCCCTCTCTCTGCGCGGCCTCATCGCCAACCCACCATGAGGCCGAAGCGCAGACGGGCGATTTGGGAACGAGCGCCCGGCGAGCCACGAACGGAGCCCCCCCTCCGAGGCGGCGCAGCCGGTGCCATGGACGCGGGATTTCGCCCGGGAGTTCAATACCGCCGGTTGTCGAAGAGACGCCTGGTCTTCCTTTCGGATCGTGGAAGGGTCCCGTACGGCACGATTTCCACCGCGCACGACACCATGAGGTTGCGCTTCATCGCGCCGGCGATCGCGCGGGCGAGGGTGGCGTCATATCCTTCGTCCAGCTGATTGGCCCGCTCCACCTTGACGGTCATGTAATCCTTCCCGTCTCCCTTGTGCTCGAGCAGTATCTGGTACTCGCTCCCGGTGCCGTCCACTTTCGACAGCACCTCGTCCGCCTGACCGGGGTAGATGTTGACTCCACGGAACACGACCATGTCGTCGGACCGCCCCAGGATCCTGTCGTGGCGGGGGAGGATGCAGCCGCAGACGCAATCCCCCTCGACGAGCCGGGTCAGGTCGCGCGACCGGTACCGGATCAGAGGGGCCGCCTCTTTACCTAACGTCGTGTACACCATCTCCCCGATCTCCCCCGGCGCGACCGGCGCTAGCGTTTCGGGGTCCAGTATCTCCAGGATGTAGAAGTCGGCCCAGTAGTGGATCCCCGCCTCGTGCCGGCAGGAGAGCCCCGTGCCCGGCCCGTACAGTTCCGTAAGGCCCGGGATGTCGTACACTTCCTCCACGCCCAGAAGTTCCTTGATCGTCGCGATCATGGCGTCGCTTGTCCGCTCCGCTCCCAATATGACCTTGCGCAGTTTGATCCTGTCCCGGATTCCGCGCGCGTGGACCTCCTCGGCCATGAGAAGCCCCATCGATGCGGTGCAGCACAAGACGGTCGTTTGCAGGTCCTGGAGGAACGTGCACTGGAGGTCAAGGTTCCCCGGCCCCGCCGGGATCGTCATCGCGCCGAAACGCTCGGCCCCCAGCTGGAACCCCGCGCCGGCCGTCCACAGGCCGTAACCGACGCAGATCTGCACCCGGTCCTCACGCGAGAGCCCCGCCAGCTCGTAGCAGCGGGCGAACATGTACAGCCAGTCATCGATGTCCTTATGCGTATAGCACAGGATCTTCCGCTTCCCCGTCGTCCCGGAGGATGAGTGGATCCGCACTATCTCCTTCGATTCGACGGAGAGCAGGGGGAGGGGATAGTTGTCCCGCAGGTCCTCCGCGGTGGTGAAGGGGAGACGGGATAAGTCCGCGAGTGTCCGGAGGTCGCCTGGCATAGAGCCCGCCTCTGCAAGCCTCTTCCGGTAGAAAGGGGAATTGGCGTATGCGTGCGAGACGGTCCATTGCAGCCCCTTCAGTTGCAAGGACTGCAGATCATCGGGGAAGGCGTACTTCGGCGGGAACCGTTTCAGCATCGTTACGCGGATCTCCTGCGGTTGTGGGGAGCGCCTTGAAGGGCGCGCCGGGGAATGACTTTACCGCTTTCCGTGGAAAATTCCAAGATCGAGGGCCGCGATCGACGACCACAGGACGCTCTCCCTCTCACCCATCCGCTGGTGCAGCGCGGCGCGGATGTCGTCGACAGAGCAGAAGAGCATCCCTCCCTGGTCGGGCGTCCCCAGCCGCGTGAGGGCGAAGCCAAGAAGAATCAGATTCGCGGCCTGGATATTGCCGACTTCGTGCGCAAGGCCGTCGGCGTCGATGGCATGAAGGGTCTCGTCTCCATCCGCCTCTCCGACCCGGACGGAGTTCACCAGGATCCATCCGCCGGATTTCACGAATCCCCGATGAATGGAGAGGTTCTCCTCCTTCAGCACGAAGAGCCCGTCGGCCTGCCCCGCGCGGACCAGCGGGCTTGCGAAGACGCCCGCCTTCAGGTGGGAGACGACGACACCCCCGCGCTGGGCCATCCCGTGGGTCTCCGACGTGAGGACGGACTCTCCCCGCCGGATCGCCGCGTCCGCGAGCAGCCGTGTCACGAAAAGCACCCCTTGCCCGCCAACTCCGCTCACGACGATCTGCTGCCTGCCCGCCGCCGGCCCGCCTGGTTGCCGGTTCACGACTTTCCCACCACTCCCTGGTCCTCTTCAACGATCGCGCCGCGTGGGCAGACGTGGAGGCAAACGCCGCATCCCGTGCACATAAGCGTGTCGACGAACACCCTGTTCCCTCCGTCGTCGTACACGAGAGCCGGACACTCGAACTGCTCCGTGCAGTGGCGGCAGCCGTCGCACTCCTCGTTTACGCGCGCCTTCCTCCCCGTCTTCAGGCGGCTTGCCAGCCGCCTGTCCATCACGCAGGGCTCGCGGGCGATGACCACCGCCGGGCCGTGCGCGTGGCTGTACGCGACGGCCTCCTTCAGGAGGCCGACGAACTCGGGGAGCCGGCTTGGGATCCCCACCTTGCAGAACCCGACTCCGCACCCGCGCACGAGCGTTTCCATGTCGACAATGCCCGTGGGTTCGCCCGCCGCCCCGATGCCGAGTGCCGGGGTCGTCTGGTACCCGGTCATCGCCGTGGTGGAGTTGTCCAGGATCACGAGCACGAAGCGGGCGCCCTGGACGACCGCGTCTATCAGGGGCGGTACCCCGGCGTGGTAGAAGGTGGAGTCGCCGATGGTCGCCACGATGTCGATCTCTTCCCCGGCCAGATGGTACGCCTGGTAGAACCCTGCGGCCTGGCTGACCGCGGCGCCCATGCACAGGACCGTGTCGACCCCTCCCAGGTTCAGACCCAGCGTGTAGCACCCGATGTCGCTTGGATAGATCCCCCGAGGGGCCGCCTTCTTGATGGCATAAAAACTGGAACGGTGGGGGCAACCGGCGCAAAGGGTGGGCCGCCGTCCCCCGCCCTTCGCCTCGGCCTGTTCCGCTTTCACGGGTAGCCCCGCGAATTCCGCGATCAGGCGATCGACGATTTCAGGAAGGAGTTCCCCCGCCTCCGGCACCGCCCCGGTCATCCTGCCGCGTACTCGTTGGCGGTCAAGGATCTGCATCTCGATCACAGGCGCTGTCTCCTCCAGCACCAGGATCTCTTCGTATGCCTCGAGGATATGCGCTATGAACCCGGAGTGAAGCGGGTATGGCTGGACCACCTGGTATATAGGAACGCTGTCCCATAGCCCTGCTTCCAGGAGAACATCCACCGCGTGCGCCGAGACAACCCCGGATGCAACCACCGCCCGCCGGCTTGCCGCGTGGGGGTTCAGGCGCAGCGGCGCGGTGCGGGGCCAGGCGGCTATGGCCCGCAGTTTCCCGGCGAGTTCCCGATGGAGCTCGAAGCGGAAGGCGGGGGTGGCGGCCCATCGGGCCGGAGTTTTCCTGAAGTCGGCCTTGCGGCCAAGCTGCCGCACTTCCCCCGGGAGGATGTCCTGGCATGCGTGGCAGACCCTCGTGGTGGGGCGCAGCATCACCGGGATCCCGAAGGTCTCCGAGAGTTCGTATCCGATTTCGACCAGGTCTCTGGCGTGCGCGGGGGAGGCCGGGTCCAGCACGGGGACCTTCGCCATCATCGCCATCAGCCGGCTGTCCTGCTCGGTCTGGGAGGAGTGGGGTCCGGGGTCGTCCGCACTGATGACGAGGAATCCTCCCACGACCCCGGTGTATGCGGCGCTCATCAGTGGATCGGAGGCGACGTTCAGGCCCACCTGCTTCATGCTCACCGCGGAGCGAAGCCCTGTAAGGCTCGCCGTGTAGGCGATCTCCATCGCGACCTTCTCGTTCACCGCCCACTGGATGTGCATCGGGACGCCGCACGCCTTCCGCCATTGGACGGCCGCCGAGAGGATCTCGGAAGCCGGAGTACCTGGATAGGAGGCGGCGACGGAACAGCCGCACTCGACCAGCCCGCGGGCGATCGCCTCGTTTCCCAGCATCAGGACGCGCGCGCTCATGGGGTGCCCGGGACCGGTTACTTAACGAGATCGGACAGCACCAGCACCGTCCAGTACGGGGAGATCATGAGGACGATGATGGAGATGATGTAGGAAGGCATGTAGTAGAAGCTCCCCCGGAAAACCGTGGCCAGGGGGATCCCCGACATCCCGGAGACGACGTAGCAGCAGATGCCGATGGGCGGCATTATGGAGCCCATAGTCGTGACGATGGTGATCACCTGGCCGAACCAGATCGGGTCGTATCCGAGCTGGATCACCAGGGGATAGAAGATCGGCAGCGAGACGAGCAGGAACGCCAGCGCGTCCATGATGCAGCCGCCGATGATGTAGCAGAGCAGGATCACCCAGAGCACCATCCAATTTGGCAGTGCAAGCGTCTGGATCCACGCGGCGGCCTCGAAGGGGAGGCGGGTGAGCGTCAGGAACCGGGCGAAGACGACCGCACCGGCCACGATCATGAAGACCATGCAGGAGATGCGCAGGGTATCGGTCATGGAGTCGACGAACTTCTTCCAGGTCAGCTTGCGGCGCGCGAGGCAAATGACGAGCCCCAGGAAACAGCTGATGGCCGCGGCCTCCGTGGCGGTGACGACTCCCGTGAACAATGCGTACATGATGATCCCGAACAGCACCAGGATGTCGATCGCCTCGGGCAGCGCCTTCATCCGCTCCTTCCAGCTGAACCGCGGGCCGGCCGCCCCCCAGTCCGGGTGCAGGCGGCATATCCACACGACCGTCCCGAGGATGGCGGCGGTGAGGATGGCGCTGGGGATGACGTTCCCGAAAAACAGTTTGCCGATCGACTGGCCGGTGTAGAGGCCGTACACCACGAGCACGATCGATGGAGGGATGAGGACGCCGAGCGTGGCCCCGGCGGCGACGGAGCCCGCGCTTAGCATCGGGTGGTACTTGTACTCCTTCATCGCCGGGATGGCGACGGCGCTCATCGTCGCCGCGGTCGCCGTGTTCGACCCGGAGATGGCGGAGAAGGCCGCGGACGCCATGATCGTCGTCATCGCGAGCCCCCCGCGGAAGTGGCCGAACCACTTGTAGGTCGCGTCGTAGAGGCTGAAGTTGTATCCGGCATAGTGGACGATCTCGCCGACGAGGATGAACAGGGGGATCACGGTCAGCCCGTAGTTGGAGAAGATGTTCCACATCTCCGTGCCCACCATGGAGAAGGCAGCGTCGAAGGATGTCACGAAGGCGATCCCCAGGAATCCGACCAGCGTCATCGTGAACGCGGCGGGGACCCGCAGCACGAACAGGATGAAAAACATGACAGCTATGCCGTACAGGCCGACGACCGGTCCGCTCACGGCGTGTCTTCTTTCCTGGCCCAGAGGGTTTCGAGCAGATCGAGCAGCAGGGTCAGCGCGAGGGCGGCGAACCCCAGTGATGTCAGGAACACGAAGGGGTGGTAGGCGATCTTCAGCGTCTCCGAAAGCTCCCCGGTCTGCATCAGCCTTTTCCCGTATACGAACGTCTGCCATGAGACGATTGAAAAAAGGATAAACGTGACGGCGTAGCTTGCCGCGTCGAGTGCGCGCTTGACCGGCGCCGGGAACTTCTCCGACAGGATGTCCACGACGATGTGGTCCTTGCGCTTCTGGGTGTAGCCCAGGGCCCCCGCGGTGACGATCGCCCCGAGGAAGGAGACGATCTCGTACGTCCCGCTCACCGGGGCCTTGAAGATCCTAAGCGTCACGTTGAGCGTCGCCAGGAGCGTGAGCGCGAGGAGCGCCGCGCCCCCGGCGATCATCAAGATTTTCCGCAGAAGCGCGGAAAGCCGTTCCAGGTCCATCTAAACCGGATCTGCTCTTACTTCTCGTTCTTCTTCTTCAATGCCATCACGTCGGCGACTATCTGTTTCCCGGGCAGTCCGGCCGCCGTAACCCGCTTAACGTAGTCGTCAACCATTGGCTCGAGAAGGCTATTGGCGGTTGCAGTGTCCGCAGCCGACAGGCTGAACATCTGCAGGTTGTGGTTCTTCTTCGACCAGTCGAGCGCTTCCGCGACGTGGCCGTCAACGTAGTTCCCCGTCCACAGCGCCTGCTCACGGCGCATGTCGTCGAACACCTTCTTCACGTCCGCGGGGAGCGAGTTCCACTTCTCCATGTTCATGACGACGGCGAAGGTGACGACGGAGAGATTGGCGACGGTGGCGTTGGGCGTATAGGCGGCGAACTTGAAGTCCTTGAGTATTTCCATGGACGACACCATCCCCTTGACGACCCCCTTCTGGATCGCCTCCGGCGTTTCGGACTGGGGCATGGCGACCGGTATGCCGCCCAGGCGTTTCACTATTTCGGCGCTCGTCCCCGCGACCCGAAGCTCCATTCCTTTAAGGTCGGCGAGCGACCTGACCGGGGTCTTCGTCATGAAGTTCATCGGCGGGCAGGTGAAGAGGGTGAGTATCTTCACCTTCTCGAACTCCTTGGGCTTGTACTTTTCGATTAAGTCGTAGAGCGTGAGACTTGCGACCTTGGCGCTCTTAAAGCCCAGCGGGAGGTCCACGACCTCGGACACGGGGAACCGCCCCGGCTGGTAGCTCATGGCGAAGTTGCCGATGTCCGCCAGGCCGGAGATCACCCCGTCGAAGATGTTTTTCGCAGGCAGCAGGGTCCCGCCGGGGAAGGTCTGCACCTTCACCTTTCCGGCTGTCCGCTTCTCCACCTCCTTCGCCCAGTGCTCCATCTGGACGCAAGGGAAGGTCGGGGCGGGGGGGAAGTTGGCGTACGTGAGCTTGATCGCCTCCGCGGAGACGGCCGGGGCCGGCGCCAGGATCATCGCGCCGAACAGCAGCGTCAGGGCCAGGGGTAGAATCATCCTTGTGCGCATTTCAAAACCTCCTTTGGAAAATTCGAAATAACCTTGTCCGGCAGATCCCTCGCCGCTTGCTCCGGACGCCGGAAATTATGGCTATTTTCTCCACGGTTTGCAAGAATAACTATATCAAAACAGCAGTTCGGGGCCGGGACGCCGTTGTCGCCCGAGAACGGTTTCTCTTGCGGCTTCCCGCCACCATAACGGAGGAAGGAACATCATGAAGAAGATATTGTCGCTCCTCGTGATTACGGCAGTCGTTCTTGCCATTGTATCGACGCAAGCGTTTGCCTCAGGCAAGGAGACGGAAAAGGTCGAGTCGGCCACGGAAGCGTTGGAAGAGATCATGGCCATCCCCGAAACGGGGATTCCTCCGTCGCTTCTGCGCGACGCACATGGAATCGCCATAATCCCCAGCGTCATCAAGGTGGGCTTCGTGCTGGGAGGCCGGTACGGGAGGGGGATCCTGACCGTACGGGAAAAAGGTGGAAGGTGGAGCGCCCCGGTATTCGTTTCCATCGCGGGGGGGAGTGTGGGGTGGCAGATAGGCGCGGAGTCCACCGACGTGATCCTAGTATTCAAGTCCGGCAAGAGCATCGACGGCATCCTCAACGGGAAATTCACCCTGGGAGCCGATGCGGCGGTGGCGGCGGGGCCTGTGGGGCGGCGTGCCGAGGCGGCGACCGACGAGAAACTGAAGGCGGAGATATATTCCTACTCGCGGAACCGCGGGCTGTTCGCGGGCGTGTCCCTTGAAGGCTCCGTCCTCCAGATCGTCGACGAGTCGAACGCGGCGTTCTACGGCAAGGGAAAAATCCGCCCCCGGGAAATCCTCGATGGCGACGGGATACAGGTGCCGGCGGCGGCGGCGAGACTCAGGAAGGCGCTTGCGAGACACACAGTAGAGACGATAAAGGATTAGAGGCGGAGCACCGTATATCAAACAATGTATTGAAGGGAACAGGAAGATTTTCCGATAGATATTTCTGGCTGGTGGCAAGGAGAGGCGAATAGGGTAACCGTAGGAAATAGATTGAAAAAAAACAGTTTTCAGTGGGAAAAGATTTTTTCCTCCATGCCCGACGCGGTCGCTGTCGTCGACCGCGATTACCGGTTCGCCTGGGTCAACGCCGCGATGGAGTCGTTTCTGGGCCTCCCGCGGGAAAAGATCATCGGGCAAACCTGTTATTCGCTGATCCACAAGACAGGGGAACCTGTCCCCGATTGCCTATTCGCGTGCATGAAGAAGAGCCTGCGCAGGGAAACTGTGGAGATCGAGCTTCCCGAAAAAAAGTCGTGGATAAAGGTGACCGTCGATCCCGTGGTCGACGCGCGCGGGCGCCTTGTCGGGGCGATCCATTACCTGTCGGACATCACGACGATAAAGGAGGCGGAGAAGGCGGTGAACCTCCAGTCCCGCCGGCACGAGGAACTGGCCGGCCGCCTGATCTCCCTGATGAACAACATCCCCGGGGTCGTCTACAGGGGGTTGCGGGACTGGTCCATCGTGTTCATCGGAGCCGACGTCCGGCGGATGACCGGCTACCTGCCGGAGGAATTCTTGAGCGGCTCCGTGAGCTGGCGCAGCCTGATTCACCCCGGCGACCTGGAGCGCGTGAAACAGGTCTTCCGGGAGGCCGTGCGCGAGCGGCGGAGGGTCCTGCGGGTGGAATACCGCACCCTGCACAGGGACGGGAGCATCCGTTGGGTTGCGGACCGGCGGCAGCTGGTCTACGACGAGGAAGGAAAATTCGCCTACGTGGACGGCCTGCTGCTGGACATCACGGACAAGAAGGCGGCGGAGGAGAGGCACTACGAGAGCGAATACCGCTTTCAAAGCCTTGCGGATACCGCCACCGACGGGATCGTTTCCATGGACTCTGCGGGCAGGATCGTCTTCTTCAACTCCTCTGCCGAGAAGCTGTTCGGATACACGAAGGCGGAAGCGGAAGGCGGGAGCCTCTTCTTGCTGATTCCCGAGCGGTACCGGACCACCCACGCGCACGGTATGGCGAGGTTCCTGGAGACGGGGGAGCCGCGCTTCATCGGGAGGACCGTCGAGATGCACGGGCTGAGGAAAGACGGGACGGAGTTCCCCATCGAACTTTCATTTGCCACCTGGAAGGCGGGAGAAAGCACGTACTTCACCGGGATCATCCGGGACATCACGGAGAGGAAGCGTGCGGAGGAGGAGCTGCGGACAACGCACGACAAGCTGCAGTCTTTGGTTGATAACTCGCCCATCCCCATCGTGGCGATGACTGCCGACGGGACCATGACGATGTGGAACCACGCCGCGGAGCGAGCCTTCGGATGGAGCAGCGAAGAAGTTCTCGGACGGCCGTTTCCGATGGTGCCGGAGGGGAAGGAGGAAGAATTCCGCATGCTCAGGGAGCGTGTGTTACGGGAGGGCGGGTTTTCCGGTGTGGAGGTAATCCGTCAGAGAAAGGACGGAGCGCCCGTCGACATCCGCCTGGCGACGGGGCCCATCCGGGGCCCCTGCGGGGCCGTCATCGGGGTCGTGGGGATCATGGAGGACATCACCGACCGCAAGCAGGTCGAGAAGGCCCTCCAGGAGAGCGAAGAGCAGCTCCGCCAGTCCCAGAAGATTGAGGCGATCGGGCGGCTGGCGGGAGGGGTGGCGCACGATTTCAACAACCTTCTCACCGCGATCCGGGGGTATTCCGACCTGCTGCTACACCGTCTTGACGCCCGGTCCCCGCTGCGCCGGGAGGTCGAGGAGATCCAGAAGGCCGGGGAGCGCGCCACGTCGCTCACGCGGCAGCTTCTTGCCTTCAGCCGTAAGCAGGTTATGCAGCCGAAGGTGCTCGACCTCAACGCCGTGGTTGCCGGCATGGAAGGGATGATGCGGCGCCTGATCGGCGAGGACATCGATCTGGTCACTGCTCTGCGTCCCGGCCTGTGGAGCGTGAAGGTGGACCCGGGCCAGATCGAGCAGGTCATCATGAATATCGTCGTCAACGCGCGGGACGCGATGCCTAAAGGCGGAAAGGTCACCATCGAGACGGAGAACGTGGACCTGGGCGAGATGTACATCCGGCGGCACGCGGTCGTCACGCCCGGATCGTACGTGATGCTCGCCATCAGCGACACGGGCGAGGGGATGAGCGAAGAGACGAAGGGCCGGCTGTTCGAGCCCTTTTTCACCACGAAGGAGAAGGGGAAGGGGACGGGGCTGGGGCTGTCCACGGTCTACGGCATCGTCAAGCAGAGCGGCGGCTACATCTGGGTCTACAGCGAGGTGGGCGTGGGCACGACCTTCAGGATCTACCTG
>JAGVHM010000159.1 GCA_020056545.1 bacterium | reverse complement strand
GCGACCAACGACTCGCGGACCGCGATCCTGTCGAGCGCCTGGCGGCATTCCCGCGCCTGCTCCGGGGACAGAACGGGAGGGATGCCGTCCCGGCTCGTGAACATGTTGTTTTCCCGGATCAGCCTGAGTTCCGAATCCCGATCCGGGTAGGACAGCCGGAGGCGCAGGTTGAACCGGTCCAGCTGCGACTCGGGAAGAGGATATGTCCCGTGCTGGTCGAACGGGTTCTGCGTCGCGATCACGAGGAAAGGGTCGGGAAGGGGATAAGTCCGGTTGTCGACGGTGACCTGCCGCTCGCTCATCCCCTCGAGCAGCGCGCTCTGCGCCCTCGGATTGCTCCGGTTGATCTCGTCGGCGAGAACTATGTTGGCGAAGAGGGGGCCGGGAGAGAACGTGAAGCTGCGCTTGTCCGCGTCGAACACGTGCACCCCCACGACGTCCTGCGGGAGGAGATCGCTCGTGAACTGGACGCGGCGGAACGTCCCTGATATGCTCGCGGCGATGGCGCGCGCCAACGTCGTTTTACCGGTCCCCGGGATGTCCTCAAGCAGGATGTGCCCGCCGGCGAAGAAGGAGGCGAGGGCGAGCTCCACTGCTTCCCTCTTCCCCAGGAGGACCGACTCCACGTTTACGCGGAGGCGGGAAATCAGGTCTCTGGCTTCAGCGAAATCCATTCCTCCATTATCGCCGAAAGCGAAGCCGCACTTTCCCCTTTTTTTTGGAACGGATCTTGAATCGTTCCCGGACATTTCGTCGGAGGAAACGGACGTGGGAAGGAAGCCCGGCCGCGACGGGAGGCCGTTTGAGCACGCGTTGGAGGAAGATCTTTTCCTGCTTGCCTTTCCCGAGGACCGGGGGGGGATGCGGGACGCGGCGCGGGGAGATCTTCCCCGCGAAGACGTCCGACGGATGCGCTGGGAGGCCGCGGTGGAACTGGTTCGACGGGCCCTCTCGGAGCCTTGCGCCTTCCCGGAGCCGTTCCGGACGGCGGCCGACGCCTTCGACCGTTATCGCTACCTCATGGCCGACCACCGGGTCGAGCTGTTTCTGGCCGTGCTCCTGGATGTCAAGAACCGGCGGATGTGCGACGTCCGCGTTTCGACGGGAATACTGAACGGCAGCCTGATCCATCCCCGCGAGGTGTTCGCTCCCGCCCTGCGGGAACGCGCCGCGTCGGTGCTGCTGGTCCACAACCATCCCAGCGGCGATCCGTCTCCGAGCCCCGAGGACCGGGAGGTCACGAGACGGCTTCGCGCCGCGGGAGGAATCGTGGGAATCGCCGTGCTCGACCATGTAATAATAGGAGACTGTTCGTTCCACAGCTTCAGGGAGGAAGAGGGCTGGTGATACCGGGTTTACTGAAATCGGTCGTGATTTTCCTGCATACCATGTTCGCCTCCCTGATCATCTATCTGTCCGGGATCGCCACCCGGAAAGGGCGCGTCCCTTCCCTGCTCATGGACTGGTGGGGCAGGTGGTTCATACGGATCGGGGGGTGGAGCGTGCGCGTGGAAGGGATGGAGCACCTCCCCGGCGGCGGCGCCATCCTTGTGTCGAACCACCAGAGCCTGGTGGACATTCCGCTGCTGGTCGGCGTTATCAACCGCGGCGCCGCGTTCCTCGCGAAACGGGAGCTGGGGCGGATCCCCCTGTTCGGGAAAGCGATGACGTCCGCGGGGAACCTGTTCGTGGACAGGGACGATCCCCGTGATGCAATCCACCTGATGCGGGACGCGGTCCGCGCCATCCGCGGAGGCAAGCTGATAGTCGTGTTCGCCGAGGGGACGCGCAGCGGGGACGGGACGATAGGGGAGTTCAAGTCCGGCGCCTTCTACCTCGCGCAGAAGGCCGGTGTTCCCGTCCTGCCGGTTTACATCGACGGCGGCTGCCGGGCGCTTCCCAAGGGCTCTCTTATCTTCCGGCCCGCGGAGCTGACGGTGCGCATCCTCGCGCCGCTTCCCGCGGAATCGGGAACGGCCTTTTCGAAGCAGGAAATCGCCCTGGAAGCCAGGCGGAGGATCCTCGCGGCCCGCGACGGGGAGGGAGCGCGATCCGGCGCCCTCTTGTGATACCTTCTATGGGTATTTCACGGGCGAGGTGAGAATGCCGCTGCGCGTCGTGCCCCTGGGAGGGCTTGGCGAAATAGGGCTGAACTCCATGCTGTTCGACGACGGCGGGTCGGCGCTGCTGGTCGACGCGGGGCTCATGTTCCCGGACGACACCATGCTGGGGATCGATTTCGTCGTCCCCGATTTCGGCATACTCCGGGAGATCGCTTCGCGCCTGTCCGGCCTCCTCCTCACCCACGGCCACGAGGACCACATCGGGGCCGTCGCTTTTCTCCTGAAGGAATTCGATGTCCCGGTATACGGAACCGCGCTGACGCTCGGGCTTCTGAGGCACCGTCTTGCGGAATACGGGCTGGACGGATCGGCGCGGCTGGTCGAGATCGGCAGGAACGCCGCGTTCCGCCTGGGAAACTTCGATGTCGAATCCTTCCCGGTGTGCCATAGCATTCCGGACGGCGTGGGCTACATATTCCGTTGCGCCGAAGGGGTCTTCGTGCACACGGGGGACTTCAAGATCGACCCCCGGCCTCCGGACGGCGTCCGGACGGACATCGACCGCCTGGCCCGGCTTTCGTCCGGGGAGGAGGTCACGGCGCTGTTCTCCGACTCGACCAACGTGGAGCGTGAAGGGTCCAGCCTGTCCGAGACGTTCGTGGAGGAGGCGCTGTCGGAGATTTTCGAGGGTGCGCGGGGACGGGTCATAGTGGCGATGTTCTCCTCGAACATCCACCGCATCCAGGGCGTGCTCTCCGCCGCCGCGCGCAATCGCCGCCGGGTGGCGCTCTGCGGCAGGAGCATGGTGCGCAACGTGGCCACCGCGCTCGACCTGGGATACATGAACCTTCCGCGGCCAGACATCCTGCTCCCTGTGGAGGAGGCGGAATCGCTGCCCGATCGAAGCGTGGTCGTGCTTACGACGGGGAGCCAGGGGGAGCCCCGGTCGGCGCTGACCCTCATGGCGCTTGGGGATCACAAGCACATCCGGATCCGTGAGGGGGACACGGCCGTCCTCTCCTCCAAGTTCATCCCGGGCAACGAGCGGGCGATCGCCAGCGTGATCAACCATCTCTTCCTGGCCGGCGCGGAGGTGCTCCACGAAAAGATCTCCGAGGTCCACGTGTCGGGGCACGCCAGCCGGGAAGAGCTCAAGGCGATGATC
>JAGVHM010000141.1 GCA_020056545.1 bacterium | reverse complement strand
TCGCGACCTTCGCCCGCTCACTGCGGATTCCGCTTCGACGCAATCTATCCCTCCGCTCCATACGCCGCTCCGTGGAAGCCCCCCGCTGCGCCCTGCGTCAGCTGTGCCGCATTTTCGGCTCGCGGAGCACTAAAAGAACGTCCCGTCGAGCGGCGAGGAAGCGGTCGCGAACAGCTTCTTCGGGATCCGGCCCGCGAGGAACGCCTTGCGTCCCGCGGAGACCCCCTCCCGCATCGCCTCCGCCATCGTCACCGGGTCCTTCGCGCCGGCGATGCCGGTGTTCATCAGGACGCCGTCGCAGCCGAGCTCCATGGCCACCGCGGCGTCGGATGCGGTCCCCACGCCGGCGTCGACGATCACGGGCACCTTCACGGCATCGAGGAGGATCTTAAGGTTATACGGGTTGCGTATTCCCAGCCCGGAACCGATCGGGGCCGCCAGCGGCATGACGGCCGCGCATCCCGCGTCCTCGAGCTTTTTCGCCATTACGGGATCGTCGTTCGTGTAGGGGAGGACGATAAATCCCTCCTTGACGAGGACCTTCGCCGCGGCGAGCAGCCCTTCCGTGTCGGGGAAGAGGGTCTTCTCGTCGCCGATCACCTCGAGCTTCACAAAATTCGACATCCCCGCCTCGCGCGCCAGGAGGCAGGTGCGGATCGCGTCGTCCGCCGTGTAACAGGCCGCCGTGTTCGGCAGGAGGGTGTATCGCTTCAGGTCGACATGGTCGAGGAGCGACTCCTTGCTCCGGTCCAGGTTGACCCTTCGCACGGCCACCGTGACGATCTCGGCCCCCGAGGCCTCCAGCGCCCGGACCATCGTCTTGTAGTCCGGATATTTCCCCGTCCCGACCAGGAGCCGGGAGCGGAATGTTTTTCCTCCGATCGTTAGCGGAGTGTCCATCGCTATCCCCCTCCCACGAATGTGACGATCTCGATCCGGTCTCCCTCGGCGAGCGCCGCGTTTTCGAATTCGGCCTTACGCACGAGGGACCGGTTGCGCTCCACGGCCACACGGGACTCAGGCAGGGAGAGCTCGCGCAGCAGCGACAGTACGGTCGCTCCCTCTCCCATGGTCCGCGCTTCCCCGTTGACGAGGATCTCCATCGCCATTTCGCCCTCCTTAGAAGTGAAGGTCTTTGCCGCCTTGCATCGCCTGCGCCAGCTTCCGCTCGAACTCCTGCGACAGCGGCGACCCCTCCATCCCCTTCTTCCCTTCCCGGACCGCCGCGAGACACTCTTCCCGAAGCGAGGCGTCCCCCGTCGAAAGCGCGAACTCCGCCAGCGTCAACAGGGCGTTGGGAAGACAGAAATCCCGGATGTGCCCGTCCACCGCCATCTCGGTGAACGTGTCCCCGGTCCTTTGCCGCCGGTAGCAGCTGGTGCAAAGCGACGGGAGATACCCCCGGGCGATGACCATCCGCACGATCTCTTCGAGGGGCCTCGTGTCGTCCACCTCGAACTGCTCGGCTTCGTGCCGGCGGACCCCCTCGCTGTACCCGCCCGGATCCGTCTTCGACCCGGCGCTGATCTGCGATGCGCCGATGTCCAGCACCCGCTCGCGAAGGGCGGCGGGTTCGCGGGTCGTGACGACGACGCCGGCCGGGGGGACCGAGAGCCGGTACAGGATCACGATTCTCTCGAATTCAGCGTCCGATACCGGACAGGGGGCGGCGGAGAGCGGGGAGCCGAAGGCATGCTTGAACCGCGGCACCGAGATCGTGTGCGGGAAGGTGCCGAACGTTTCGAGGAGGTGCTCGGCGTGCCGGATGACCGAGAGGGCCTCGAACCTGTAGTCGTGAAGTCCAAGCAGCGCGCCTATCCCCACGTCGCGGAAGCCCGCCTCTATCGCCCTGTCCATGCAGGTGAGCCGCCAGGCGTAGTCGGCCTTCGCCCCTGACGGATGCATCGCCGCGTAGGTTTCAGGGTGGTACGTTTCCTGGAACACCTGGAAGACCCCGGCTCCGGCCTCCTTTATCGTCCGGAGGTCCGCGACGGACATGGGGGCGGCGTTCACGTGGAGTATGCGCATCCCGGTTTCCCGGTAGATGGCCCGCAGGACGTCCGCGATGTACCCAGGCTGCGTGCGCACCGGGTGCTCCCCCGTCACCAGCAGCAGGCGGTGGAACCCTTTCTTTTCGAGGAAGCGCGCCTCGGCGGCGGCGTCCTCCGGCGAGAGCGTGATCCTGCGCGCCTCCCGGTTCTCCCGGCGGAACCCGCAGTAGAGGCAGCTGTTGCCGCACTCGTTCGAGAGGTAGAGAGGCGCGAAAAGGACGATCCTGCGCCCGAACACCTCCTCGCGCATCGCCCTGGCGGCTACGGCGGCCGTCTCCCATACCATCAGGTCGTCGGTACGCAGGAGTCTCGCTGCTTCGTGCAGATTCAGGCGCCGGCGCGGCGAGAGTGAGGACAGGAGCGCGAACGCTTCACGACGTCGCAGCGGGCGCGCGCTTTCCAGAAGTTTTGCGATCTCCTCCGCCGATACGGGAAGGGCGGCGTCACGGGCTTTGGTTTTAGGAAGCATCGAGAATAATCCTCCTGAAAAAGAAAAAACCGCACCCCTATAGGCACGGTTCGTGATAACCACGCTCCCTGCGCCGGTATTACCCGGATCAGGTTCGACGGGTTGCCCGGGATTCAGATCCCATCCCCGGGCTCTCAGCGAAAAGCACCCCAGGCGGTTGTGGCATTCATGATACGTCCCGGGGTGAATCGTTGTCAAATCGGCGCATCCGTTTCGGCGCATCCGTTTCCTGTCGGCGCCTTTACTGGGAGGCGGGGGTAGAGTAGACTTTTCAGGGTAATTTATTATTAGATTTTCCCTTCGCGAGGTGTGCCTGTTGGCCAGGCCGACGGTGGCGGAAATCAACCTATCGGCGCTCCGGCATAATTACCGGATCATCCGTTCCCTGCTCCCGCTTTCCACCGGCATCTTCGCCGTCGTGAAGGCGAATGCCTACGGACACGGCGCGGTTGAGGTGTCCCATGCGCTGGCCGAGGAGGGAGCCAGAATGTTCGGGGTCGCCACTGTGGAGGAGGGGGTGGAACTTCGTCAGGCCGGCATCCTCGTACCCG
>JAGVHM010000126.1 GCA_020056545.1 bacterium | reverse complement strand
CCCATTGCGCTTACAGTAAGGTATCCTATTTTTATATACGAATGTTGTCAAGACCATTGAACCCGGGGGAACTTTCCTATATAGGGATGTTATTATCATTGGGAGGTACGTCCAAATATGATGTTTTCAGGGGTCCCTTTGGCGGTTTTTCCTGCGGCGGCCGGTATCCTGGACACGCGGGTGTTCCAGCACGTCCTGCTGGCAGGGCCGATAGTCAAGCTTGTCCTGCTCATGCTGGTAGTCTTTTCCGTCGTCTCCTGGGCGATCATCTTCATGAAATTCCGCCTCTTCAAGGGAATAGAGAAGAACCAGGCGGATTTCGTCAAATCCTTCGCTGAAGGGAAGAACCTCGCCGTTCTGTACGAGCTGGCCGACAAGTCGGAGAAGACCCCGCTGACCGAGGTGTTCCGCACGGGATACCTGGAGCTGACGCGGATCCAGCGCGGCCGCGGCCCGGAGGCCCAGCAATCAGCCGGACGCGGGGGGGCGTTCCCGCTGGATAACATAGAGCGGGCGATGCGGAAGGCCGCCAACGAGGAGGCCGCCCTCATGGAGACCTATCTTCCATTTCTTGCCACCACGGGGAGCGCGACGCCGTTCATAGGGCTGTTCGGAACCGTCTGGGGGATCATGAACGCCTTTTCCGGGATCGCCACGACAGGGAGCGCGACGCTCGCCACCGTGGCGCCCGGCATCGCGGAGGCCCTGATCGCGACCGCGGCGGGGCTGGCGGCCGCCATCCCTTCGGTCATGGCCTACAACTATTTCCTGAACCGGGTGCGGTCGATAGTGACGCGGATCGACAGCTTCACCATCGAGTTCGTAAACTTCCTCGAACGCAACGTCGACAAGGTGTAACCATGGCCCTTTCCGCGGGAAACGGCGGCGACCGCAGGATGATGTCGGAGATCAACGTCACGCCGCTGGTGGACGTGATGCTCGTTCTCCTCATCATCTTCATGGTCACCGCCCCCATGCTTACGCAGGGAGTGGACGTGAACCTGCCCCAGGCCGACGCCAAGGCGCTTCGCGCCGAGGAGGAGCGCCTGGTGATCACGGTGGACATGCACAGCCGCATCTTCATCGGGAAACAGCCGGTGGAGTTCAACCGCCTCAACCCGGCCCTGAAGGCCATAGTGGCGGCGCGCACGGACAGGCAGGTCTATTTCCGCGCCGACAGGGCCGTCCCGTACGGATTCGTGGTCAAGGTCATTTCGGAGGTGCGCAACGCCGGGATCGAGAAGCTTGGGATGGTCACCGAACCGCTGGAGCGTTAGGAGATTGCGGGTGTATCCTTTGGCCATGGAGCCGAGGGACCATCTCTTCCGCAAGATGCTGGCCCTGTCGGGGGTCTTCCATGTGTCGGCGTTTTTCGTCGGCATCCTCTGGATGAGCCTTCGCGTTACCCCTCTCCTCGTCGCCCCCGTGACGGTCGTCGATCTCATCGGCAGCGGGCAGTTCGCGGAACCCGAAGAAGCGAAGCCACTTCCTCCGTCCGTCTCGCGCGCCCGAAAAGGCGTCAAGAGGAAGTCCGCGCCTCCTCCTGCGGCGAAGCGGGATAAACGGAGCGCCCCGCGGGAGGCCGCGAAGCCGCGCGCAATGTCTCCCTCCGATTCGGAAGCGGTTTCCGAGAAAATACGGAAGATGAGGGAGGAGAAGGCCTCCAAGTCCCAGGTTCGCGAAGCGGTGGAGACGATACAGCGGGAGAAAGCGGTACGGGCGGCGGTCAAGGGGATAGGAGAGCGGGTGGCGCACCGCGTGGACCTGTCCGCCATACGGGCCCCCGCGAAGGGGATGGGGCCCCGGGCGCCGGGGGGGATGCCGGGAGCGGCAGGGACGGAGCGCTTGCCTCCCGAGATCCTGGCCTACGCCCGGGCGCTCGACGAAAAGGTCCGCTCGAACTGGACGGTCCCCGAGCTCGCCAGGAAAAAGACGGAGGATCTGACGGTCCAGGTGCGGATCACAATCGAGAAGGACGGGCGCGTGTCCAACGTCCGCATGGAAAAGGTCTCCGGGAACGAATATTTCGACGATTCCGTCCTGCGCGCCATTGAGAAAGCAAGTCCCCTTCCCGTCCCGCCCGAACAGCTTCGCGGCGGGGAAGACCATTACGATGTGGGATTCCGTTTCTACGGTGGAAGCAGGTCTTGAAGGGGAGCAGGTTCGCGCGGCTGATGCTCTTTATCGCGCTGGTCGTCGCCCCGGTGCCGGCGCGTGCGATTCTGTACATCGACATCAACGCTCCCGGCGGGAAACGGATGCCCGTGGCGCTCCCCCCCTTCGTCACGGACGCCGGCAACCCGGCCCTGTCCACGGCCTTCCCGAGTGCGATCGCGGACGATCTGGCTATGACGGCCCTCTTCCAGATTATCCCCTCCGACGCCTACCTGGAGCGGATTGTCCCGGGGCACTTCGGCGATCGGCGGCTTTCCTTTCCCGACTGGAAGATCATCGGGGCCGAGGCCGTGGTGATAGGAAAGGTGGAGGGGCGCGGGGACCGGATCACGGTGGAGATGCGGCTTTACGATTCGACCCTGGGCAGGTTGATGGCCGGGAGGCGGTACACGGGGTCCCCCAGCCGGGTCCGCACGATGGCGCACAAGTTCGCCAACGAGATCCTTCACGCATTCACCGGCGTGCGGGGGATCTTCGACACGGAGATCGCCTTTTCCGCAAGGCCCGAGAAAGGGCGCGGGAAGGAGATCTACATTGTGGGGCTCGACGGGAAAGACCTTCGCAAGGTCACGGCGAACCTGAGCTACAACATGTTCCCCCGCTGGTCGCCGGACGGGAACTCCCTCGCCTACACGTCCTACCGCACGGGGGTGCCGGTCATCTATCTGCGAAACCTGGATGACGGTTCCGAACGGGCGGTGGTCAGGTTCGGAGACTCCAAGTCGCCCGGATCCTTCTCCCCGGGCGGGGACGCGCTGTTCGCGTCCGTCAGCATCAAGGGGGATTCGGACATTTACCGCGTGCGCCTCGACAACGCCTCGTATGAGAGAGTCGTGGAGGGCTGGGGGATAGAAATCTCCCCCTCCGTCTCCCCGGACGGCAGAAGGATGGCGTTCGTCTCCAACCGCAGCGGCAATCCGCAGGTATACGTAAAGGAGATGGGATCGTCGGGCGACCGCCGGATATCCAACGCGGGCGCATACTCCACATCGCCGTCATGGTCACCCGCCGGCGACCGCATCGCTTTCACCTCCCGGACCGGGGGCAGGTTTTCGATTTACACCGTAAAGCCGGACGGCGGCGATCAGCGGCTGCTTGCGTCGGGGGACGGCGACTGCGCCGATCCATCCTATTCTCCGGACGGCCGCTACGTGGTTTACACGTTTCAGAAAAAGGGATATTCTGAGCTCAAAATCATCTCTGCAGACGGCCGGTGGGGGAAATCATTGGTTCTCGGGCTCACGGGAGCCGGTTCGCCTGCATGGTCTCCTCGAAGATAGCCAACTGCGATCAACGATGAATACCGGTCAGGTGAAGGCGACATATATTCAAGAGAGGAGAGGGTCATGAGAGGTGGAAATGCCTTGAAATGGAGCGTGATGGTTCTCGCGGCGGCAATGCTTTTTTCGACGGGTTGCGCGAAGAAGGAGACGGTGAAGTCGACGGACTCCCAGGCGACGGATGCTGCGGCGGGCAAGACGTCCTCCCAGCCCGGAATAGTTTCCGAATCGATGAAGCCCGGGGACGCACCGGGGTCGGCCTCGGGATCGAGGCTCGCAGCCGCAGAGGCTGCCGCCGGCATGGCGGTCACGGAGGAAACGGCGTCGATCTTCGAGGACATCCGATTCGACTTCGACAAGTCGACCATACGTGAAGACGCCAAGCCCATCCTGGCCAAGGTGGCGGGCTACATGAAGAAGAACCCGGGCGTGAAGCTTCAGATCGAGGGGCACTGCGACGAACGAGGAACGGCCGAGTACAACATGGCGCTTGGCGACCGCCGCGCGGACAGCGCCAGGAAATACCTTGTTTCCCTGGGCATCCCCGGGGGCGCCCTTTCCATCATCAGCTTCGGCGAAGTGAAACCGCTGGATCCGGGGCATACCGAGGAGGCATGGGCGAGGAACCGCCGCGCCCATTTCGTCCTGAAGTAGGAACCGCGTGAAATTCGGGAATCACGTTCTTCTCCTGTTGCTGGGGGCTCTCGCAACCGCTGCGGGCGGCTGTGCGATCGCGGACCAGGGGGCCTTCGTCCGCCTGCAGGAGGATGTGGAATCGGTGAAGAAGGAGGTCGCGGTGGCGAAGTCCTCCACGGCCTCCCAGCCCTCCGCGGCGCCGGCCCGGATCGACAGCGGGGAGATCCAGGCGGTTCGGAAGAACGTGGCGGATCTTTCCGCTTCATACGACCAGGTCAAGTCCGACCTGGTTGCCACGACGACACGCGTCGACGAGATGAAGGTGCAGACGCAGAAGGATACCAGCCAGCTTAACGACCGGCTGAACGAGCAGGGACAGGCGATCCAGGAGTTCAGGAAGAAGATCGCCCGCCTGGAGGAGATCGAGCGGCGATTGGCCGCCGTGGAGGAGAAGGCGGACAAGGCGGCGGCCGTCGCGCCGGCCCCCGTTTCCCCGTCCGCCGTGGTCCCGCAGGACTGGAAGAGCCCGGAGGAAATGTACGACTACGCGCTGGGACTGGTAAAAGGCGGTGAATTCCGCAAGGGACGCGAGATACTGGTCGCCTTCGCCGGGAAGTACCCGGACCACAAGCTTATGCCGAACGTCCTTTACTGGAAGGGGGAAACGTTCTACTCGGAGAAGGACTACGAAAGCGCGATCCTGTCGTTCCAGGACGTGATCGACAGGTATCCCTCCGGGGACAAGGCCCCCGACGCCATGTACAAGCAGGGGCTCTCTTTCCTGGCGCTCAAGGACAGCAAGAACGCGCGAATACTGTTCGAGCTGCTTCCGAAAAAATACCCTAAATCTTCCGCCGCCTCGTTGGCGCAGCAGAAACTCGGCGAGATGAAATGAGCACAAAATCGCGATGATCAAGAATTTCGTGCTGGACACGAACGTCCTGCTGCACGACCCCAACGCCCTCCATAAGTTCCAGGACAACCGGGTCATCATCCCCATCACCGTGGTCGAGGAGCTCGACCACTTCAAGAAGGACCTGAACATGCTGGG
>JAGVHM010000185.1 GCA_020056545.1 bacterium | reverse complement strand
CGTATGGCCTGCGCGGCGGCCATCCGGGGAGATGTCCTGATCTTTGTGCCGGAGGAGAGTCGAACGGGCAAGCAGGTGGTGAGAAAAGAGGCATCTGAAAAAACAATCTCGCTGAACCCGGCCGTCCGCCTCTTTTCGGTAACCCTTCCCCCCCCCACTCTGAACGATCCCCTGGGAGACTATGAACGCCTGGTTGCGGCCCTTTCGGAGCGGTTCGGCCTGCAACGGCCGGAGATCGACTATACCGCCCTCCTCGGGCTCCCCGCCGCCCTCCGGCAGGGGAACTGGACGGTCACCGCAGCAATCCGGATGGAACGGGAGATCCTTGCCGTGTTTCCGGGAGAGGTGGAGGAGGCCTACGGCCTCGCCATCGACGTTGGTTCGACCACCGTGGCCGGATACCTTTGCAGCCTGAAGACCGGAAAGCTCATCGGAACCGAGTCGCTGATGAATCCCCAGGTCACCTACGGCGATGACGTGATTGCGCGGATCACCTACGTGATAGACAACCCGGACGGCATGAAAAAGATGCGGGGGGCGATCATCGAAGGTCTGAACCTCCTCATCCGGACCGTCACCGGGGATGCCGGCCTCTCTCCCGCCGACATCCTCGAAATCACGCTGGTCGGAAACACGGCGATGCACCACCTGTTCCTCGGCATCGATCCGCGCCCGCTCGGCGTCTCTCCTTTCACCCCCGCCGTACACCGCAGCCTGGACATCAAGGCTCGCGACCTCGGCCTTGCGACCCACCCCGCGGCCAATGTCCACATCCTCCCGATCGAGGCGGGCTTCGTGGGGGCGGACAACGTGGGGGTCCTGATTGCGGAGGAACCCTACCGCCGGGAGGAGATGGTCCTCATCATCGACGTGGGCACGAACGGGGAGATGGTCATGGGAAACCGCGAGAGGCTCCTCTCCGCCTCCTGCGCCACCGGCCCCGCGCTGGAGGGGGCGCACATCCGGTTCGGTATGAGGGCCGCCCTCGGGGCGATCGAGCGGATTCGAATCGATCCCGAGACGTTGGAGGTCTCTTTCAAAATCATCGGCGAAGAGCGCTGGCGGCCGGAGGTCCGGCTCACCGGCGCGAAGGGGATCTGCGGCTCCGGGATCATCGACGGGGTGGCCGAACTTTACCGGGCGGGGATCATCGATAGAAGCGGCCGCTTCCGTACCGATCTCGCCACACCGCGGCTCCGCTTGACCGACGGGAAACCGGAATTCGTCATCGCCTGGCCGGAAGAGACCTCTCTGGAGGGGGCGATCACGATCAACCAAAAGGATGTCCGGAGCGTCCAACTCGCCAAAGGCGCCCTGTATGCAGGCGCGAAACTGATGATGGAAAGGCTGGGGATCGCGAAATTGGACCGGGTGATCCTTGCAGGCGCCTTCGGGAGCTATATCGACAAAACGGAGGCGATGATCCTCGGGATGTTTCCCGACTGCGACCTCGATCACGTCTCATCGGTCGGCAACGCGGCGGGCGACGGGGCGAGAATCGCCCTGCTGAACCGCGACAAACGGCTGGAGGCCGATGTTGTTGCAAGGCAGGTCGAATACCTCGAACTGACCCTTGCGAAAGAGTTCCAGCAGGAGTTCATGGCCGCCATGTTCATCCCCCACATGTCGGACGCCTTTCCCCATCTGCCGACCCTGGGAAATAAATGCTTTCATTTCCCGCATTGACGGGAATCCATCCAGATAATGATGTCGAATCTACAGCCCCTCCTCGACCCATTCCGCCAGCGCCGCTGCGCTGGGGTCGATCAGGGCCGCCTCCGGATGGCGGAGACAACGCGCCAAACGGCGGCGTGTCTCCGGTTTCAGTCCGGCGATGAATCCCGGTCGGTCGGATTGCGGCGCGCGCAGTATCTCCGCGGCCAGAACGCGCAGGATGGCGGCGGCGTAGCCGGCCGTCTTGAGCGAAACGCCGCTCCGGGCAGCCTCTTCATAGTCCTCGTTCACAGCGGCAATCACGATATCGCGCAGTACGGTGTTCCAAGCCTCCGTCGCCGCCGGGGACTCGGGTTCCCGCAGAATGGCGAGGATCCGGGGACGGAATTCGGGCATCACGAAACGGGCCAGATCCTCCACCCGGAACCGTTCGCCCCGGATCGTCTCGGCTTCGTAGCGGCGCCGTTCCGCCAGGTTCCGGAGCCACTCGAAATAGGAGGCGATCACCCCGCCGCCGTTGGCCAGAAAATCATACAGGACCGTTACACCGCGCTGGTGGAGAATCCTCTCGGCCTTGGTCGTGTTGGGACCGTTCGCGCCGCAGACCACCAACTCCGCGCGGACCTTCTCGGCGTTGGCCGCGCTGATGGCGTTCTCCAGGGCCGCCGGGACCAGGATGTCGCAGTCGAGTTCCAGCACGGCCTTGCCTTCCTCGGCCCCGGGGATCCGCTGTTCGACGCCCGTTTCACAGCCGAACACGGAACCGGCGCTCCGGGCCGCCCGGAGCAGCTCGGCCGGATCGAGACGGCCGATCAGGGCGCCGTCCCGATCGGCCACAGCCGCAAAGATCACGGGATACCGGGACATCTCCTCGATGAAGGAACCGCCGACCTTGCCGGACCCCTGCACCACGATCCGCTTGTCCCGGAGCAGCTTCGGGAACACCTCCTCGTCGAGCGCCCGCCAGGTTTCGTCCGCGATTGGTCCTTTACCGTTCTCACGGTCCGCCGCAGCCAGCAGGGCGGCCTCGTTCACCCCGGCCAGACTCTCCAGGAGACGCTCCTCCCCGGCCGTCGGTTCCTCGACCGGCTTCCAGCGGCCGTCCAGATAAAGCCGCGTCACGGCGGCAAGCAGGGCATACCGCATGCCACGTCCGGTCGCGCCGCCACGGGCCTGGATCCCCATGCGCGGCTTGCCTGTGATCTGGGGCGCGACCACGCGTTCGAGATAGCCCTCGTTCATCGCTAGCTCCCGCAGGATGCGCTCGTCGTGCCAGTCCACGTCGAAGTTTCCGCTCAGGATGGCGCGGGCGTCGGCAAGGGTGAGCACCTTGTTGCCGAGAAAGGCGACGTTTTTCTTCAGCCCGTAGGCGATCATGGCCAGGTCGTGCAGGGCCGACTTGAATCCCTCGAAGAGCAGGCCGATCTCCTGCGGACCGCAGCCCACGTCGCCGGCCGGGACGTCGCGGGTCGGGCCGGTCACCAGGAAGAGCGAGCGTCCGAAGTTTGTGATGGTGTCGGAGTAATCAAGACGGGCGTCGCCGAAGTCGCGCGGGTTGAGCTTGAGACCG
>JAGVHM010000090.1 GCA_020056545.1 bacterium | reverse complement strand
TGGTACGGGACTTCCAGTCGGTCATAGGAAAGGAAACATTGCGTCAGTTCCGTAAGACAATGGGAGGGCTTCCTTCCGCCGTCGTTGCATGCGTGGGGGGTGGGAGCAACGCGATGGGCATATTCACGTCATTCCTCGCGATGAAGGGGGTCCGGCTTGTCGGGGTGGAAGCCGCAGGGCACGGATTGTCTTCCGGTAAACATGGCGCGACGCTGTGTCGGGGGCGGGTAGGCGTCCTGCACGGCAGCAAGTCCTTCGTAATTCAGGACGGTGACGGACAGATACGGGAAGCGCATTCCATTTCAGCCGGACTTGATTATCCGGGCGTGGGGCCCGAGCACGCTTATCTCAAGTCCACGGGACGGGCGGAGTACGTCGCGGTGACCGACGAGCAGGCGCTCGAAGGTTTCGACCTCCTTTCCAGGAACGAGGGGATACTGCCCGCACTCGAATCCTCACATGCCGTGGCCTACGGGATCCGGCTTGCGAGGAAGATGAGACGGTCCCAGTCCATCGTCATCAACCTTTCGGGGAGGGGAGACAAGGACATCACTATCCTTTCCGGGCGGACAGGGGGCGATCGTGTCGCGGATTGACGATACCTTCGCGGCACTGAAGCGACGCGGCGAAAAAGGGCTTGTCGTCTACCTTACCGCGGGGGACCCGGGTTACAAAGCGTCGCTTTCTTATCTTCGAGCGGCAGCCGAGGGTGGTGCGGACATACTGGAAGTGGGAGTTCCTTTCTCCGACCCGATGGCGGACGGCCCCACCATAGAAGCCGCTTCGAGGCGCGCGATCGATCGCGGAATGAACACCGGCCGTGCGCTCGCAATGGTCCGGGAATTCAGGAAAGACCATGCATTGCCCGTCGTCCTCTTCGGATACTACAACCCGTTTTTCCGCTATGGCGCATCCCGTTTCTGCAAGGATGCGAAATCCGCCGGGGCGGACGGCGTGCTGGTCGTGGACCTCCCGTTAGAGGAATCGAAGGAATTGGCGCCGGCGGTGCGTAAAGCGGGGATGGACTGGATTCCCCTGGCTTCGCCGACGAGCAGCCCGGAAAGGATACGGCGGGCAGTCGATTCCGGGTCCGGTTTCCTGTACCTTATATCAGTGACCGGAATCACGGGGACTCGGAAATCGCTTCCGCCGGAAGTTGCGGCCTGGGCCCGGTCCGTGAAGGAGAACGTCTCCCTTCCCGTGGCGGTCGGGTTCGGCATCTCTACGCCATCCATGGCGCGTGAGGTGTCGCGCTTCGCAGATGCGGCGGTGGTTGGGAGCGCGTGCGTGAAGATAGTGGAAACGCATGGCGCGTCGCGAACCGGCCCGGACGCACTCCGGCGGTTCGTGAGATCCCTCAAAAAGGAATTGAGGTGAATTCGATGCCGATCCGGCTGTTCCGAAGGAAGGAAGAGGGTGACAAGAAGATCAAGATCCCGGAAGGGATGTGGATCAAGTGCGACGCCTGCCTCGAGATCATCTACAAGCCCGAGGTGGAGCGGAATCTGAACGTATGCCCCAAATGCAACTACCATTTCCGGATACCGGCCATGGAGCGTATCCGCGCCGTGACCGACGAGGGGACTTTCCGTGAGTTCGGCGAGGATCTCGAGTCGGTCGACATGCTCTCCTTCACCGACACGAAGAAATACACGGACAGGCTCAAGGAGGCGAAGAAGAAGACCGGGCGGAAAGAGGCGGTAGTGACCGGAATGGCGAAGATAAGCGGTATGGACGTCGTTCTCGCCGTCCTGGATTTCGAATTTCTCGGCGGCTCGATGGGCTGCGTGGTAGGAGAGAAGGTCACCGCCGCCGCCGAGGCCGCCAGGGAGCTTTCCCGCCCCCTGATTATTTTCAGCGCCTCCGGGGGGGCGAGAATGCAGGAGGGCGTCCTCTCGCTTATGCAGATGGCAAAGACGAGCGCCGCCCTTGCGCGGCTTGCCGACAGCCGGCTGCCGTTCATCAGTGTCCTGACCGATCCCACAACCGGTGGAGTGGCGGCGAGCTTCGCGATGCTGGGGGACATAATAGTTTCGGAGCCGGGAGCCCTGATCGGGTTCGCAGGCCCCCGGGTGATAGAACAGACGATCAAGCAGAAGCTTCCCGAAGGGTTCCAGAGGGCCGAGTTCCTCCTCGAGCACGGGATGATCGACATCATCGTGGAACGGACCCGGCTGAAGCCCACGCTCACCCAGCTGCTCCGGTTCCTGACGGCATCCTCCGGGAAATGACCGGTCGGAACCGTCGCGGCAGGCCGGAAGTCGTCCGGCCGGGACTCGAGCGGATCCGAGCGGCATTTGAAATGTCCGGACACCCGGAGAGATCCTTCCGCACATTCCACATAGCCGGTACGAACGGGAAAGGATCGACTGCCGCATTTCTCGAGGCCATCCTGCGAAGGCTGGTTTCGGAACCTGTGGGGCTATACACATCTCCCCATCTCGTTTCGGCCGAGGAAAGGATCCGCGTCGACGGCGCGAAAATCCCCGGGGAGGATCTCCGCCGGGCCTTGCGCAGAGCCGCGGGGTTCTCCCGGGGCATGGGAACGGATAACGGGGACCGGCTTTCCTATTTCGAGGAAATGACGTGGGCGGCCTGCGACTGGTTCCGGAAAAAGTCGGCGCGCCTCGTTGTGATGGAGGCGGGGCTCGGGGGGCGTTGGGATGCGACGAGCGCCTGCGAGCCGGCGGTCTCGATCCTCACTACCGTGGGAAAAGACCACCAGGAATGGCTCGGGGAAAGCCTGCGTGAGATTGCGGGGGAAAAGGCGGAGATTTTCCGCCGCGGAGTC
>JAGVHM010000137.1 GCA_020056545.1 bacterium | reverse complement strand
GGAGTAGCTGACTCCGACGCCGACCTCCCTGGCGGCCATCCCCGCATCCAGTGCCACCCTGGCCGTAAGCTCCAGGAGGTCCCGTACGAACGAGGGCCGCCTCCTCGTATCGCGCAGGAGGTTCTCCACCCCCCGCACGTTCGCGGCGATGGTCCACGGTCCCACGAGGATGCTCCCGACCGGCACGTCCCCGGCCTGCCCCGCCACGATCCGGCAGGCTTCCCAATACTCGGGGAAACGGCCCGCGTTCCGTACATCCGGCGGAGAGAGCCGCGCAAGCCTTTCGGGCTCCTCCGCGAGGACATGCCGGGCGATGAAGGGGAAGCCGCGGTCCGGCACCCGGACTTCGCTCCCCAACGCCTCCGCCTCGGCGAGGAGGTCCCGCATGACGACCAGGACGTCGGGCTCGTAGGCGTCCAGCGCCGCAAGTTGCCCTTCGGCAAGAGGCCGTGCCTTCGTGAAGTAATCCCGGAAGGAGGCGCCCGTGAGGTTTACGGTGTAGGCCCCCAAGATCGGGTAGCTCGGCACGCGGTCGGCGAAAGTGCGGCGGAAAGCCGCCTTGACGCGGTCCTTTGCGTTGTACCGGGTCATGCCTCCACCGCTCATATTCCCTTCTCCTTAAAAAGCGAGGGCGCGGGCGAACGTCTTTTCGAAGCCCTCGTCATTTGCCAGCTCGATAACCTTGACGTCTTTGACCTCTCTGGCCATCCTCTCCCGCAACCCCTTGTTGATCAGGAATGCGCGGCCTCCGGAGAGGGAAGTATTCCCGAGGAAGTCGACCTTCCCGTCGAACTCCGGGGGGATAATGCCGGTGTTCAGCAGGCTTTTCGGCCGCAGATGGTAGCCGAAGGAGCCGGCGATAAGCACTCCGTCCACGTCGGAGGCCACCACGCCCGCGTGCCGCAGGAGAAATTCGATGCCCGACCGGATCGCTCCCTTCGCCAGCTGCACCTGCCTGATGTCCTTCTGCGTCAGAAACACCTTTTCCGTGATCCGGAAGATCCGTTTCCCCTCCCGCGTCACAATCCTCTCCCTCAAAGTCTTCGGCAGGCGGTCCGCATCGGGGGCGACAAATGTCCCGTTTCTGTTGATGACGCCATGGGCGACCAGTTCGCCGACGATGTCCAGGAGACCGCTTCCGCAGATTCCCGCCGCCTCCGCCCCCCCGATCGTCTGAAGGGAAATATCTCCATCCCGGTCCACCTCGAAGCGCTCGATCGCACCGGTGGAGGCCGTCATTCCGAAGGTGATGTTCATCCCCTCGAAGGCCGGTCCGGCGGCCGTGGATGTGGCCAGCAGTTTCCCGTCGCATCCCATGACCATCTCGCCGTTCGTGCCGATGTCGACGAAGAGCGTGACGCCTTTTCGCTGGCGCAGGCGCGAGGCCAGAATGCCCGAGGTGATGTCGGCGCCGACGTACGCCGAAATGATCGGGGGAAGATAGACCAGGCCGCATCCGGCGATCTCCAATCCGAGGTCGGACGCCTTCACGTGACTGCCGCCACAGATCTGCGGCGTGTAAGGGTACCGGCCCAGGGGGGCGGGATCCGCCCCGGCGGCAAGGTGCAGCATGCAGGTGTTCCCGCTGAAAACGACCTCGTAGACGTTCTCCCCGCGAACGCCGGAGCGCCCTGCGGCATCGGCGATCAAACCGTTGATCGACCGGACCAGTTCCGCCTGCAGATACCTGCGACCGTCGGCGTTCGAGGCGAACTTGATCCTTGACAGAACGTCCTGCGCGTGGCGGCTCTGCGGGTTGAGGGACGAAGCCGATGCGATCTCGCTCCCCGTGCCGATGTCCACGAGGGAGGCGACCAGCGTCGTCGTGCCGATGTCCACGACGGCCCCGTAGTTCCTGTCCGCCGTGTTCCCTTCCTCCACGGCGACGAGCTCCTCCCCCGCATAGACCCGCGTCCGATCCTCTCCATCCGAAAATATCTTCCTGATAAAACCATCGGGAGGGACGTCGAACCCCTTCCCGAAGCTCAAGATCCGCATGGATTCCGCCAGCGGAGGGATGGGAACCTCGACGATGAGATTTCCCCGGATTTCCGTCCGGCACGCCAGTACGAGCCCGAGGTCGTCTTCCGCTTTCTTCGGGAGATGGGGCGTTCCGTTGCCGGCGACGTTCATGAGAGACCGGCCGTCCAGCCTGACCTTGCACTTCCCGCACGTTCCCTCGCCGTTGCAGGGCGATTCGATGACGACCCCCGCGAGGCGCGCGGCCTGAAGGACCGACGTCCCTTCCTCTACCCGGACCGAAAGGTCATGCGGCTTGAAGAGAACGCTAACCATCGGCGCCGCCTCCCTTGACGGCCGAGGTCATCGCCCGGATGGTTGCAAGGGAAGTGGAGGTGCTCAACCCGCAGGCCGGGGAGATGATGTCGACCCCGTCGCGTACGAGCTTCTTCGCCACGGCCGCGACCTTTTCAGCCGGACCGAATTCAAGCAGGTAGGTGCTCACGTTGCCCATCGTCGTCAGGGCCGGAAATTCCTGCTTCAACAACCGCAGGTTCACCAGGGCGTCCGTGCTGATGGCATCCGACTTGATACGGGGCAGGAGATGCCTCACCGCCTTCAAGTCGCCGCATATGTGGACGATTACCGGAGCCCCGGCGGCGCGGATCCCTTCGATGACCCGGTTCAGGTACCGGACGGCGTACTCCTCGAACAGTCCCGGTCCCAGGATCTCTCCCGTAGCCGTCGGGTCGCCAATGGAGACCGCCGCCGCACCGTTCCCGATCATGCCCCTGGCGAATTCGATGAGATATTCGCTTACAAAACCCATCACCCTGTGCGCATTGTCCCTGTCTTTGCGAAGCTCCTTCAGAAAGGTCATCGGATCGACGATGGACGCCGATGCGCTTACGGGTCCGGTAAGGTTTCCGATGACAGGGATATCCGGAAATTTTTCCGAGAGGCGTCCGGCTGCCCGGAAAATAGCGCCGGTCCGCCCGGCGCCGTTATGCTTTCCTGCGTCCCCCAACGATGCCCGCGAGACAGATGGGAATACCTCCCTTATGATCTTCGGCTCGCAGGAGAGGCTGCCGATATCGATGGAGCTTCTCAGGACTTCCGCCTCGACGGTCATGCAGAAGGGAACGCCGAAATTCTCGAAGCCGGTGTGCTCGTGGACATCGCGCGCGAGGGCCGCCATGAGGTCGCCGTCGAAGTGCGCTTCCGGCAAGGTATGGCCCGTCGCTTTCATGACGTCCACGACGGCCGCGTTCATCATCCCTCCCGTGCAAATGACGGGCGGGCGATCGACTTCCTCTTTCCGAAGAACCCGGAGCAGACGTTCCTTCGGCGTCATCCCGTTCCTCGTTCCTTCATGCAAGAGACTCCTCACGGACGGGCCAGCCGATCTCCCTCATCGCTTCACGCATGGCGAACCCGGTCACTTAACCCGCATTTCTCACCGGCCTCCTGCTGCGGCGGCGGATACGGGCATGTCTACTGCGTTGCACTCCTTCGTTCTCCTCGACGTAGTGTAAACTACGC
>JAGVHM010000178.1 GCA_020056545.1 bacterium | reverse complement strand
TGCCCGCGTTCGTCCTGCTGTCGCTGGGGGCCCGCGCGGCGGAAGGGGTAAAGGCGCTCTCCGGCGAGGGGCCCGCCAAATCGTTCTTCAACTCCCTTCTCAAGGAGTGGAAGGGGACGCGGCCCGAGATTTCCCACGCGGCGTTCTCCATCGATCCCGATCCCGACACCGACGGCGAAGGGGTCCGCGTCCTGCTGCGCTGGAAGCGCGGCGGCCTGCCGATGGAGTGTCTCGTGAACCGCCACCTCATGGCGTCGGCCGACCTGCGGGAGGCCAACCAGCTCTTCTCGCAGATCCGCGAGACGATGCCGCCGCCGTACCGGCTGGAAGGGGAAGGGGCGTTCCCGGAAGCGGACGGCCCTCTGTGCCTGCTCGACCAGGTTTTCGAGGCGGGTAAGAAGGGGCAGACGATCCAGCGGTACAAGGGGCTGGGCGAGATGAACCCCGAGCAATTATGGGCCACCGCCATGAACCCGGAAACCCGGGAGCTGCTGCAGGTGGAAGTGGGCGACGAGACCGACGCCGACGAGATCTTCACGAAGCTTATGGGCGACCAGGTGGAGCCCCGCCGCGAATTCATCGAGAAGAACGCCCTGAACGTCACCTCTCTGGATATCTGATCTAACGCAGGAGTGTCATAGCCGATGGACCTGTTCAGCCGGCCGGCGCAGCGGCGCACCGTTCAGGACGAGATGCAGCGAAGCTACCTCGATTACGCGATGAGCGTGATCGTGGGGCGGGCGCTGCCCGACGTGCGCGACGGCCTCAAGCCCGTGCAGCGGCGCATCCTTTACGCGATGTACGAGCTGGGCAACGAGTACGGCAAACCGTACAAGAAGTCCGCGCGCATCGTCGGGGATGTCATCGGGAAATACCATCCCCACGGCGACACCGCCGTGTACGACGCGCTCGTCCGGATGGTGCAGGAGTTCTCACTCCGGTACCCGATGATCGACGGGCAGGGGAACTTCGGGTCGGTCGACGGCGACTCGGCAGCCGCGATGCGGTACACCGAAGTCCGGATGGCGAAGATCGCCGGGGAGCTCCTCTCCGACCTCGACAAGGATACCGTCGAAACGGTCCCCAACTACGACGGGTCGCTCACCGAGCCGCGCGTCCTGCCCGCCCGCATCCCCAACCTTCTCATCAACGGTTCCTCCGGCATCGCCGTCGGGATGGCCACCTCCATCCCGCCCCACAACCTGGGCGAAGTGACCGACGCGCTGCTTGCCCTCATCGCCAATCCGGAGATGACGGTCGACGAGTTGATGGAACACATCCCGGCGCCGGACTTCCCCACGGGCGGCATCCTGTACGGGCTGGAAGGGGTGCGCGACGCCTATCGGACGGGCCGCGGCAGCGTCCAGATCCGCGCCCGGGCGTTCATCGAGAAGACGAAGAAGGGTGGCGACCGCGAATCGATCGTCATCACCGAGATCCCCTACCAGGTGAACAAGTCGCGGATGATCGAGAAGATCGCCGAGCTGGCCCGTGAAAAGCAGATCGAGGAGATCTCCGACCTGAGGGACGAGTCCGACCGCGACGGCATGAGGGTGGTCGTCGAGCTCAAAAAGGACGCCGTCGCCGAAGTTGTCCTGAACAACCTCTACAAGCAGACGCAGATGCAGACCTCCTTCAGCGTGCAGCTCCTGGCGATCGTTCAGAACCAACCGCGCACGCTTAACCTAAAGCAGACGCTCGAGGAGTTCCTGGCGTTCCGCAGGGAGGTCGTGACGAAGAGGACGCTGTTCCTCCTGCGGAAAGCCGAGGCGCGCGCCCACATCCTGGAAGGCTACAAGATCGCGCTGGATAACCTCGACGCGGTGATCAAGCTCATCCGCGGATCGAAGGACCCCAAGACGGCCAAGGACGGACTGATGACGAAGTTCGGCCTGACGGAGATCCAGGCGCAGGCGATCCTGGAGATGCGGCTGCAGCGGCTGACGGGGCTGGAGCGGGAGAAGATCCTCGATGAGCTGAAAGACGTCAAGTCGGAGATCGCGAGGCTTAAGAAAATCCTGGCCGAGGAAAAGGAGCTTCTGAGGGTCATCGGAGACGAGTTCCGGGAGATCAGGCAGTCGTACGCCGACGAACGGCGTTCGCAGATCGTCCGGGAGACGAAGGACATCCGGCTCGAGGACCTTATCGTCGACGAGGAGATGGTCGTCACCGTCTCCCACACGGGGTACATCAAGCGGAACCCGATCAGCCTCTACCGCACGCAGCGCCGCGGGGGCCGGGGCAAGGTGGGGATGGGAACGAAGGAGGAGGACTTCGTATCGGACGTCTTCATCGCATCGATGCACTCCTACATCATGTTCTTCTCGAACACCGGCAAGGTGTACTGGCTCAAGGTCCACGAACTTCCGGAAGCCAGCCGCGCCGCCAAGGGGCGGGCCATCGTGAACCTCCTTTCCCTATCCCCGGGGGAGTCGACCCCCACGGTCCTCCCGGTCAAGGAATTCGTGGAGGGCAAGTACGTGGTGACGGCGACCGCCCAGGGGGTCATCAAGAAGACGGAGCTCATGGAATACTCCCGGCCGCGGGCGGGCGGCATCATCGCGATGGGGCTCAACGAGGGCGACCTGCTGATCGCCACGGCGATCACGTCGGGGGAGAACGAGATCTTCCTCTCCACCCGGCACGGGATCTCGATCCGGTTCCACGAGAAGGACGTCCGGGCCATGGGACGGGCCGCCGTGGGGGTCCGCGGGATCGACCTGGAGAAGGGGGACGCGGTCGTCGGCATGGAGATCTGCCATCCGCAGGGGACGCTGCTCACGGCGACGGAGAACGGCTTCGGCAAGCGCACCGAGCTCGGGGAGTACCGGGTGCAGACCCGCGGCGGGAAGGGGGTCATCACCCTCAAGGTCACCGAAAAGACGGGGGCGGTCATCGGGGCGGCGCAGGTTTCCGAGGCCGACGAGGTGATGCTGATCACCGACTCCGGCAAGATCATCCGGATGGCGGTCGGGGAAATCCGCGTCATCGGGCGGAACACACAGGGGGTGCGCCTGATCGGGCTGCAGGAGAACGAGCGCGTCGCTTCGCTGGCGCGCCTGGCGGAGAAAGAGGAGTAGGGCAACGCCCTCGTTATGACAGGAAACACTGCGCGGCCTGCGCCGTGGCCCGCAGCGATGACAAGATCGTGCGGTGTCATCCTGCTCTGTCTGGGACTCCTCGCTCTCCCGGCCTGCTCGGATCCGGCCAGGGAGAGGTTCGAGGCGGCGGAGAAAGCGCTGCAGGAGCGGAAGATGGAGGCCGCGCTTTCCGGTTACCGTTCGATCCCGAAGGAGTTCCCCCAATCCCGGTACGCGCCCACCGCCCTCCTGCGGCAGGGAGAGCTGTTCGGCGCCTACTACCGGAACTACCCTGCGGCCCTCGAAGCCTACGAGTCGCTCGTCTTCAACTACCCGCGGGCGGCCGAGACGCCACGGGCGATGCTGCACAAGGGGGAGATCCACCTGATCCAGTTTCTCGATTACGCCGCCGCCGTGGAGGATTTTGAGGCCATACGCATGCGGCACCCGCAGTTCGCCGGCATGGACGAGGTGCTGCTCCTGCTGGCGAAAGCGTACGGAGGCGTTCCGGATCCGTCGCGGCAATTGGCGTCTCTCTCCGTGCTGATCGAGAAGTTTCCGGAATCTCCCAGGGCGGCGGAGGGCAGGTGGATGCTTGCGAACGTGCTGCTGTCGCAAGGGAAGTTTCTCGTGGCGGACCGGGAGTTCCGGAAGCTGTATTATCTCGCCACCGACCGGAAGGCGATCGCCCGGGCGCGGTGGGGGATGGCGCAGGCGCTGGAGGGGCTGGGGGAGCTTTCCGCCGCGGTGGAACAGTACGAGGCGATCCGGAGCGACTGGGACGACCCGGAGTACATCGCGGGGAAGATCGCCCGGCTGAAAAGCCGTATGAGGGCGAGGTAGAAGGAGCCGGTATGAAGCGGAATGGGGCATCAAGGATAGCGGTCGTCGGCGGCGGGTCGTGGGGCACCGCGTTCGCAGCGATGCTCTCGGAGCGCAACACGGACGTCTCCCTCTGGGTGCGCGAGCCGGAAGTCGAAAGAGAGATCCGCGAGAACCGGGAGAACCGGACTTTCCTCCCGGGCTTTCCCCTGCCCGCCTCCGTCCGCCCTACGACGGCGCTGGGAGACGCGCTTTCGGGGCGCGAGATAGTCGCCGTGGCGGTGCCGTCGCGATACCTGCGGTCGGTGGCCCGGCAGATGGCCGGCATCCTCGAGCCGGGCGCATGCGTGGTGTCGTTGGTCAAGGGGGTGGAGAACGGCACGCTGCAAAGGATGACGGAGGTTCTCGCAGAGGAACTGCCCGGGGCCTCGGCCCGCCTGGCGGTCCTCTCCGGGCCGACTTTCGCCCGTGAAGTCGCTGACGGGAAGCCCACCGGCGCCACTGTGGCCTCCAGGGACGCCGGGATCGCCTCCTTCCTGCAATCGGCGTTGTCGGGGAGCCGGTTCCGCCTGTACGCCGAGACGGACGTGGTCGGCATCGAGATCGGCGGGGCGCTTAAGAACGTGATGGCCATCGCCGCCGGGATGTGCGACGGACTGGGGTTCGGGCACAACGCCCGCTCTCTCCTCGTTTCCCGAGGGCTTGCTGAAATATCGCGCCTGGGAATCCGCCTGGGGGCGGTCCCGCAGACCTTCGCGGGGCTCTCGGGGCTGGGGGACCTCGTTCTCACGTGCACCGGAGACCTCTCCCGGAACCGGACCGTGGGGATGCGCATCGGAAGGGGAGAGGGCCTTCCGGCCATACTATCGGGCATGAGGATGGTGGCGGAGGGAATCGATACCGC
>JAGVHM010000151.1 GCA_020056545.1 bacterium | reverse complement strand
GTTGCTCAACGTGTTAAAAGGCGAGATGAGCCTGGTCGGGCCGCGGCCGGAGATGCCGTTCATCGTCGAGAAATACGACGCCTGGCAGCGCCGCCGCCTGGAAGCGCTGCCCGGCCTGACCGGCCTGTGGCAGATTTACGGCCGCAAGGACCTGCCGCTGCTTGGGGGTCGCCGGGCCGGTGTCTTCTCCCGCCGCGGGACGGAAAACCGTTTCCGTCCGGGGAACGGCGGGGGCGTCCCTCCTGGGAAGCCCGCGGGGCAGAGCCGCTCGGAGCATCTCCCCGACGGGCGCGAGGCACTCGCGGGCCGCGGCGGATAGGAACTCCAGGTGGCGGGATGTGATATACGGTTCCTCGTCGAGGAATGCGAAAACCGGTTTTGCCTCACGGCCTGACAGAAACGACCCGTCAACCGTCGCGACGACCAGGCCCGTTATCTTCCTCGGCCCGAACGGCACGAGTACGCGGACGCCGACCTTCGCGCGCTCCTCCTCCCCCGGGGGAACCCGGTAGGTGAACGAGTGATCGATCGGCAGCGGCACCGCCACTTCCACGAAAAGCGGCGCGGGAGAAGAGGGACGAGGATTCATCCGCTTCATCTTACCCCGGCTCCGCCCGGAGCCATATATCCATGTGGAATCGGAGCCGCTTCCCACGGGAAGAAAAACTTCTGGGTAAAAGGTGGTGGAGGAGAAGGGGATTGCCCGCCTAATCCTCGGCGATCACGCCGTCGGCCCGTGCGGCGCGGCTTCGTGCTGGCGGGCTCCGCAAGGTCGCCCTTTCCCTCCCTGATCGGTCGGCGCACGTAGCCGGTTCAAATCCCGCATGTTTGTATTACCCGCATTGGAAATGCCTGAGCGGGTCACCAACATTCACTCTTCGAGTGATTGTTGGTGGAGGAGAAGGGATTTGAACCCTCGACCCCCACGTTGCGAACGTGGTGCTCTCCCAGCTGAGCTACTCCCCCACCTGAAGGACAATATTTTCCACGATTCGGAGCCCGGTGTCAAAAAAATATCAGCGGCCTGCTGCAACCTGCAGGGAGTCGCTGCGCCGGAGTTCTCAGGAACGTCCCGGTTCTGAGGTTTGCGCTGTGCCGCTTCGGGCGTGAAAAACGGGTTTTTCAGGGTATAGAAAACCGGGCCACCGCGGATAGCGATCGAGGGCACACAACGAAAATTCTTTTACGGATTCGCTATTTTTCTGTTGACATGGCTTTCCGCTGTTCATAAAATTTGGATAGATTACTAAACGGGAGGTTTAATAAACCGTATTGATCGACATCGGGGCAAGGATCAAGCATCTTCGGCAGATCAACGGACTTGCCCAGGCCGACCTCGCGGAGAGGGCGGGCCTCACCAAAGGTGCCATCTCCCAGATCGAGCGCAATCACACTTCTCCCTCCGTAGCCAATCTCCTCGAAATTCTCTCCGCCCTCAACGAAACGCCATCCTCTTTCTTCGCCGACGACGACGAGGAGAAGGTGATCTTCCGGAAGACGGAAGCCCTTACCTCCGATGTGACGGGATACGTGTCCTTCGAAACGCTCATCCCCAAAAGCCGCTACCGCTCCATGGTCGCCTACCGGGCGGAGATCAAGCCCGGCAAGGAGACGCCGCTCGAACCGGCGCAGGAAGGGGAGAACTACGTGTTCGTCCTCTCCGGCCGGATGGGCCTGCGACTGGGGAACGCCACATACCTGGCGCGCAAAGGCGAGAGCCTCTACTTCTACGCCGAGAAGGAGTTCGCCTTCTCCAACAAGGGCAAGGCTCCCGTCGACTTCCTCTGGGTGAAAACAAGTGGGCGATAAGTTAGCCTTTGGGCGGAACCGGGCAACCCAACCTGCCGACGAAGAGACGACGAGGAGGACATGGAAACAAATCTTGGTGACGACTCCGTCCCGCTGAGTAACGGCCCGGGCGGCCGGAATCCCGTGGGTCTGCCATGGCCGCAGGTTACCCGGGAACAGTGGAACGACTATCGGTGGCAACTCTCCCACCGCATCACCTCCATCAAGGAACTGTCGGGGCTGCGCTACTTCTCCCCCGAAGAAGCCGCCGTCCTCAACCGCGTGAACGACATCTATCACCTCGGCATCACACCTTACTACCTCTCGCTGATCCGGTTCGACGATCCCGCCGACCCGATCGCCCTCCAGGCGATCCCCCGCACCGAGGAGTACTTCGGCATGTCCGTCGGCGAGGACGACCCGCTCGACGAGGAGAAGGACAGCCCCGTGCCGGGTCTCACCCATCGCTACCCCGACCGCTGCCTCATGGTGGTGACCAACTTCTGCTCGATGTACTGCCGGCACTGCACGCGGAAGCGGATCTGGGCGCTGGGCGAAGGGGCGAAGACCGAATTCGAGCTCAACAAGATGTTCTCCTACATCAAGCGGCATGAAGAGATCCGGGACGTCATCATATCCGGCGGCGATCCCCTCACGCTGCCCACCCCGCGTCTCGAGTACATATTGAAGGGCCTGCGAAAGATCCCGCACGTTGAGATCATCCGGATCGGCACCCGCGTGCCGGTGGTCCTTCCGATGCGGATCGACGACGAGCTGTGCGCCCTCCTGGAAAAGTACGGCCCGATCTGGATCAACACGCAGTTCAACCATCACCGCGAGATCACCGAGGAGGCGCGCCGCGCTTGCGAGCGGCTTCTCAAGGCCGGCGTCCCCGTGAACAACCAGACGGTGCTCCTGAAAGGCGTCAACGACCATCCGGAGATCCTGCGCAAACTCAACACGCAGCTCCTCCGGGCGAAGGTGCGCCCCTACTACCTCTTCCAGTGCGACCAGGTGCGGGGGCTGGAGCATTTCCGCACGCGCCTCTCAAAGGGAGTGGAGATCATGGAGGCGCTGCGCGGGCACACGTCCGGCCTGGCTATCCCCACCTTCGTGGTGGACGTCCCGGGAGGCGGAGGGAAGATCCCGCTCATGCCCAACTACATCCTCTCGATGGGGGAGAAGCGGACGATCCTTCGCAACTACGAGGGGATCATCGTCAGCTACGAGGAGCCGCATGAAAACGGGCGGCCGGCGGCGCAACCCGAGACGGAAGGGCTGCCTATCCGCCAGGACGTGTACCGGCTGATGACCGGAGAGGTCAAGGCGCTCATCCCCGCGGGCAACGAGCGGATGGCCCGGAGAAGGAGACGGTGCGAGTCGGCCTCTCCTACAACGTAAAGCCGGCCCATTCTCCCGCTCATCTCCCTGAAGACGCCTTCGAGGAGTACGACTCGGAGGCGACCGTGGGACACATCTGCAACGCTCTCTCCGCTCTCGGTCATGAGGTGGTCCGGCTCGGCGCGGGCCCTGGAATAATCGACGCCCTGCGGCGGCATCAGCCCGACATGGTCTTCAACATCGCGGAAGGAGAAGGCGGCCGGTGCCGCGAAGCACACGTCCCGGCGCTCCTGGAGATGCTGGGGATCCCGTACGTCGGCTCTGACCCTCTTACCTTGAGCGTCACTCTCGACAAGCCGGTCGCCAAGCGGCTGGTGGCGTCGGGTGGATTTCCCACACCGGGTTTCCGCACGTTCCGGTCGGCCGCCGCGTTCTCCGACGAAGGACTTTCCTTCCCCGTGATCGTGAAGCCCGCGTTCGAGGGATCCAGCAAGGGGGTGCGGCTTTCCTCTCGGGCCGCGACGCCCGAACAGGCGCGGGAGATGGTGCGGTTCGTCACGGAAACGTATCACCAGGACGCCATCGTCGAGGAGTTCGTACCCGGTCCCGAAGTCACCGTGGGGATCGTGGGCAACGAGGAACCGAGAGTGGTCGGCATCATGGAGATCGCGCCGAAGAAGGTGCCGAACGAAGAGTTCGTCTACTCCCTCGAGGTCAAGCGCGACTGGGAAAACCAGGTCGAATACCGCTGTCCTCCTTCATTCCCCGCCGGGACGATCGCGGAGATCGAACGGTGCGCGGTGGGGATCTACCTGCTGCTCGGGTGCAGGGATTTTTCCCGCATCGACTTCCGGATCGACGGCTCGGGTGTCCCGCAGTTCATCGAGTGCAATCCGCTGCCGGGCCTTTCCCCCGGCTACGGCGACCTGCCGATCATGGCCGACCGGATGGGGGTATCCTACCTTTCCCTGATCTCGGAGATCCTTTCCCACGCGCTCTCGCGGCAGGAGGTCTCCGGAAGATGACCGCCGGGAAGAAGGTCGCGGTGCTCTACACCTCGGTGGAAGAGTCGCTGGCGGGGGTCGTGGACCCCAAGATGCGCGAGAGCATGGATCTTGCCGTGAGCGCCCGCTCGGTCACGGACGCGCTCGGCAGTCAAGGCATCGCCGCGCGGTACTTCGCCTTCGGGAAGGACGTCGTCGCGCTCGCGGAATCGTTCCGCTCCTTCGGCGCGGAGGCGGTGTTCAACTTGAGCGAGTGCCCCATGAACTCGGCGCAG
>JAGVHM010000005.1 GCA_020056545.1 bacterium | reverse complement strand
CGGATCACCGACGCGTTTTTCCGGAAATACATGGGAACGATGGCTCCTCGGATCGCCGTGGCGGGGGTCAATCCGCATGCGGGAGAAGGGGGGCTATTCGGCGACGAGGAAGCCACGATGGTCGCGCCGGCAGTTTCCGCCTGCAATCGGGCGGGGCTGAACGTTTCGGGCCCGTATCCCCCCGACACGGTGTTTCATCGCGCCTTCCGGGGGGAATTCGACGTCGTGGTCGCGATGACGCACGACCAGGGGCTGATCCCGTTGAAGCTCGTCCATTTCGAGGACGGGGTCAACGTGACGATGGGGCTTCCCGTCATCCGGACGTCCGTCGACCACGGCACAGCCTACGACATCGCGGGCAGGGGCGCGGCAAGCCCGGAAAGCCTTCTGGCCGCGATCAGGATGGCCGCGGGGATGGCGAAAGCGGGACGGTAGACGAAGTGGCACTCGACCGTATAGTCGTGCGCGGCGCGCGCGAGCACAACCTCAAGAACATCGACGTGGAGATTCCGCGGGACCGCCTGGTGGTCATCACCGGGGTGTCCGGCTCGGGCAAGTCGTCGCTGGCCTTCGACACGATCTACGCGGAGGGGCAGCGCAGGTACGTCGAGTCGCTTTCCTCCTACGCGAGGCAATTCCTGGAGCAGATGGAGAAGCCCGACGTCGACGTCATCGAGGGGCTTTCTCCCGCCATCTCCATCGAGCAGAAGCAGGTGAGCAAGAATCCGCGGTCCACCGTCGGGACGGTCACCGAGATCTACGACTACATGCGGCTGCTGTACGCCTCGATCGGCCGTGTCCACTGCCCATCCTGCGGCAAGGAGATCCGGCAGCAGACGGTGACGCAGATCGTCGACGCCGTCATGGAAATGGGCGAGGGGGAGAAGGTGCAGGTGCGGGCTCCGGTCGTAAGGGGCCGGAAGGGCGAGTACCGGAAGGAGCTGGCGAAATTCCGCCGCGACGGCTTCTCCCGCGCGATCGTCGACGGGAAGGAGTGGGACCTCGAGGAGGAGATCGCCCTCGACAAGAACCGGAAGCACGACATAGACGTTGTGGTCGACCGTATCCGCATATCCCCCGCTTCGCAGGGGCGCCTCGCCGACTCCGTGGCGCTCGCCCTGTCCCTTTCCGGCGGGATGGTCCGGATCGCGGACGGCCGCGGGCGGGGCGCCATCTACAGCGAGAAGTTCGCCTGCCCGGATTGCGCCGTCAGCATCCCGGAGGTCGCGCCGAGGCTATTCTCCTTCAACAGTCCGCACGGCGCATGCCCCGAGTGCGACGGGCTGGGCAGCACGATCTACTTCGACCCGGACCTCATCGTCCCGGACCCCGGGAAAAGCGTACGGGAAGGGGCCATCGACCCCTGGAGGAAGCGCTCCACGGTTTTTTACTACCAGATGCTCGAGGCGCTGTCGAAGCACTTCGGCTTCTCGCTCACGGTTCCGTTCGAAAAGCTTCCGGCCCGGGTCCGGGAGATCCTGTTGCACGGGTCGTCCGAGCCGGTCAGGTTTTTCATGGAGGAGGGGGAGCGGCGCTACTTCTTCACCAAGCCGTTCGAGGGGGTGATCGGGAACCTCGAGCGGCGCTTCCGGGAGACCGCCTCCGAGGGGATACGCGACGAGCTCTCGCGGTACATGAACAACCGGCCGTGCAGGTCCTGCGGCGGCGCGCGCCTCAAGAAAGAGGCTCTATGCGTCAGGGTGGGGGGCCTGTCGATTTACGAGCTGACGAAGCTCTCGATAAAGGAAGCGCTCGCCTTCTTCGGGTCCCTGTCCGTGAGCCAGCGGGAGGAGAAGATCGGAGCGCGGATACTTAAGGAGATCCGATCCCGCCTTTCGTTTCTGCAGAACGTCGGGCTTTCATATATATCCCTTGATCGCTCCTCCGGAACGCTTTCCGGCGGCGAAGGGCAGCGGATCAGGCTTGCGACGCAGATCGGGTCCCGGCTCATGGGTGTCCTCTACATCCTGGACGAGCCCTCCATAGGCCTGCACCAGCGGGACAACCGGAAGCTTCTGTCCACGCTCAAGGAGTTGAGGGATCTGGGGAACACCGTGCTCGTCGTGGAGCACGACGAGGAGACGATCCGCTCCGCGGACCACGTGATCGACATGGGCCCGGGCGCGGGGGAGGACGGCGGCGCGGTCGTGGCGGCGGGAACGCCGGAGGCGATAATTTCGAACGAGGCGTCACTGACCGGCCGGTACCTCTCGGGGAAGATGTTCATCCCGGTGGCGCGGACCCGGCGGCGGCCCAACGGGAACTTCCTGGCGCTTTCCGGCTGCCGGGCGAACAATCTCAAGAACATCGACGTTTCCTTTCCCCTCGGCGTGATCACCTGCGTGACCGGCGTTTCCGGCTCCGGAAAGTCGACGCTCGTCCTGGACACGCTGTACCGTGCGCTGGCGCAGAAGATCTTCGGCTCCCGCGACCGCCCCGGCGCTCATTCCTCCCTCTCTGGGCTTCCCCTCGTGGACAAGGTGATCAACATCGACCAGTCGCCGATCGGAAGGACGCCGCGGTCGAACCCCGCAACCTATTCGGGGGCCTTCACCCCCATCCGCGACCTGTTCGCCATGCTCCCTGAGAGCAAGGCGCGCGGGTACAAGCCGGGACGGTATTCCTTCAACGTCAAGGGGGGCCGGTGCGAGGCGTGCGAGGGGGACGGGATACTGAAGATCGAGATGCACTTCATGCCCGACGTCTACGTCACCTGCGAGGAATGCGCGGGGAAGCGCTACAATCGCGAGACGCTGGAGATCGCCTACAAGGGAAAGACGATCGCCGACGTGCTCGACATGACCGTCGACCAGGCGCTCGCGTTCCTCGAGAACATCCCCCCGGTCCGCGGCAAGCTTTCCACGCTTTCGCGGGTGGGGCTCGGGTACATACGGCTGGGGCAGCCGGCAACCACGTTATCCGGCGGGGAAGCCCAGCGGGTGAAGCTGGCGCGAGAGCTCTCCAGGCGTGCGACGGGAAAGACGGTCTACCTCCTCGACGAGCCGACCACCGGCCTCCATTTCGACGACATAAAGAAGCTGCTTTCGGTCCTGCAGATGTTCGCCGAGGCGGGCAACACCGTCATCATCATCGAGCACAACCTGGACGTCATCAAGACGGCGGATTACGTGATAGACCTGGGGCCCGAGGGGGGCGACGGCGGAGGAGAGGTGATCGCCTGCGGCACGCCGGAGGAGGTGGCGCGTAACCCGCGCTCATTCACGGGACGTTACCTGCGCAAGGTGTTAAGCGGCGCGCAGGATTCACCTATTTCCGAAGCAGGCGGGTAATCGCCCTCAGCGCGTTTGCGGGGAGCGGGCGAGGGTCTTGGCCATTTCATTGCCGAACAGGAACTGGACTTCCTTCCGGACGGATTCGACGATCGGGTGGGTCCGGTTCTTCTCTTTCATGCACCAGAGGGACTTCATCTCCTCGTCCACGGTGAGCGTGCCCCCGGAGAGCACCAGTGGAAACATCACACAGAATCTCGGCTTGAATTGCCACTCGTGCAGGCCCGCTTCGATGGCGCCTTTCTGAAGGGCGCAGCCGTGGCCCGGGTGGAAGAACGCGCATGCGTCTCCCACCACGCGGGTCTCGACGGCGAGACCGCTGGGGCAGTCGCGGTCGGCCTCCGTGTCTCCGAACCATGTGGACGGGTCGGCGGCCTCGGGGCGGACGTAGGGGAGGAACAGCTCCCGGTTCGAGAGGATCAGCTTCATCTCCCCGGTGTCGGTCCACACGCCGAAGCGGCAGCAGCGGCTGCGGCACTGCTCGGGTCGGCAGGCTTCGGGGAACTTCGCCTGGAATATGAGGGGATCGATTATCATAAGTTTCATTGAAGGGCAGAGGAATGGATTATACACAAATTCCGTACGCGTGCAAACGGTTCCCAATCATTGCATGGGATTTTTTTTACCAGGCCCCTGCATCACCGGCCGTGCTTCCGCCGCACCGTGACGGTCTCGCCGCCTATCCCCCAGTTGTCCGTCTCGACCTCGTCGATGGTCACGACGGTCGTAGCCGGGTTCTTCCCCAGGGTCTCCGCAAGCAGCCGGGTAACCCCTTCGATCAGTTTCGCCTTCTGCTCCGGCGTCGCCCCTTCCCGCGTGATCCTGATGTTCACGTAAGGCATGTGTCTCCCTCCCCGCTCCATTTGGATGCCGCAAGAGGGTTATCGTACCATCGGCCGAATCGCCCGGCGATTGCTCTCCTCAGGAAAATTCTGCGATGGATCGCTATCCGGTTTGGTAGACCGGGGAGAGGGTTCGCTCGCAACGTCAAAATTATGACAGGGCGGAACTTGGGGCTCTTGCATTTAACGTTAAAGAATTTCCGTTCATTCGCCGAATAGGTTTGGGCAAGACATACTATCCGGGTTATGCCTGGCAGATGAACAGGGGGAAAAGATGAAAACGTTTTACGCGGTACTTTTTGCCGTCGCGCTGTTTGGGGTGGGTGTAGTCGCGTCAGCGGCGGATACCACGAGCCTGGCTGTGTCGGGCACGGTCGTAGGCACGTGCAAGTTTACGGGGACCTCCGGGATAAGTTTTACCCTCGATCCCGACTCGAGCGCTGCCGCCGCGGCGACAGGGTCCGTCACGTATTGGTGCACCAGAGGGCAAGTGGGTACTCTGACGGTGGGAAGCGGCCAGCACGGCTCGTCCCCGATTTATAATCTGCAAAGCTCGGGTACCCCCGCAGACCAGGTCAGGTATTCGCTGAGCCCCCTCACAGATTCGTATACGGGACAGGGCAAATCCACCCCGAAGACATTGACTATCACCGGCAGCGTCGCCAATATCGATTATATTAATGCGGCCGCCCATTCCGACTACACCGATTCCGTGACGGTGACCATCAGCCCGTAGATTATCGGCCGCACCGCTTCTTGCGGGGCCGAAGCGTTACGGGGTGGCCCATCGGGCCACCCCTCCTCTCCTTCCCTCTTGATCGATCCCGCGGCGTGCGACATCCGCCATCAATGTTCTCGCGCGGAACGCGATTCTCCCATCCCGCAGGTCATTCGCAGCTCGATATGCCGGGGCATCGGCATTGGGAGCCGTAATGGTAATGTTTTTCGTGCTCCATCCGATAAGAAAGAGGGGAGCAATACGTTGCAGGAAGGGATTCATGGGACAGTCGAAGGGAAATAGCGACGGATTCGGCATACTTCCCGCCAAGCGCCTCCTGGGCCAGGTGCTGGTGGATGGCGGGTTCATCACGCAAGCGGACCTTGAGCTGGCGCTCGCGGAACAGATTCGCACGAAAGAAAGACTGGGGGAAGTGCTGATCCGGATGGGTAAACTCGGTCCGGAAGAAATCGACGTCGTGGTTTCCGTTCAGGGCGATCTGGCCTCCTTGAGTGGGGCCGTCAAAGCGGCGGCCGGCGGCCGCCATAATCTTGGCGACCTGTTGCTGAAGGCGAAACGGGTTACCCCCGAGCAGCTTGGCCATGCATTGGTTGAGCAGCAACGGACCGGGGAAAAGCTCGGCAGGGTATTTGTTCGCCAGGGCTTGCTGACGGATGGAGAACTTGACGCCATCCTGGAATTTCAACATCATCAAGGAGGAGAGGCACCGGCATCGGCGCGGTTGAAGCTGGGGGAGATCCTCGTCGCCACCGGCCAGATCACCCGCGAGCAGCTCGATGCCGTCCTGATCCAAAGGAAAACAACCCAAAAGAAGCTGGGAGAACTGCTGGTGGAAACCGGCGCGGCGCAACCGCACCAGGTCGCCCACGGTCTCAAGCTGCAGGAAAAGCTTGTCACCGCGGCGATCCTGGCCGTGCTGTCTCTTGCGACCGTCGGCAGTTCGCAGGAGACCCCTTCCGGGGGTTCAAGGTCCAACGCAGGCCGCGTCGAGATGATGGTAAACGCCACGGTTGCATCCCGCGCCGTGGTGAAAGTAATTTACCAACGTCCCGCGGTGGTCATCACGGATGCCGATATCGCACGGGGATATGTGGATTTCCCCTCCGCCTCCCGGATCGAGGTCCGGAACAACAGCCGGGCGGGGTATCTGCTGGTTTTCACGGGGATAGGAGAGCTATTTCCGATGTTCGACCAAATTGACGTGAAGGGACTGGGAATCGAGACCCAGATCGGCCCGGGTGGCGGCTGGATCCCCCAACCTTATGCCCGGGACACGGTGACGATGGAACTCGGCTACCGCTTTTTCCTTTCGAAGAGTATCCGGCCAGGGAGCTATGATTGGCCGCTTTCCCTCTCGGCGCGACCGATGTGAACCTGCCGATCCTCAAGATCATCTGGAACAAAAAAAAGGATCTGTTATATTGATGCCCATGCGATCGCACGGGAGGAGTGTACCGACGCAACGGACCGTATTCGTCCTCATCGGGGTCGCTCTTTTCCTTTTCCCTTTTCCCTCCGTTTCCCGGGCGGGGGAGTGGAGGGTCACACCGATCCGGCTGGACCTCGGCAGGGAAGCCAGGAGTGGGGCGATAACGGTCATCAACGAGATGGATGGAAGGCTTCAGGTACAGATGAAGACCTTCGAATGGACCCAGGATGAAGAGGGGAAAGATAATTATACCGAGACCGACGACATCCTCTTTTTCCCGCGGATGATCCTCTTTGAAAAGAACGAAGAGAGAATCATCCGCGCGGGGATCCGGACGCCCCCTGCAGCAAGAGAAAAAACCTATCGATTGTTCATCGAGGAAATACCGGAACCCAGGAAGGCGGAAGGGGCGAACGTGGCCATCGCCATACGGTTCGGCGTCCCCATTTTCGTGAAGCCCCCGAAGGAGGAAGTCAAAGGGGAAATCGAGAAGATCGGGATGTCCAACGGGACGGTTGCAGCGCGGGTGAGAAACGCCGGAAATCGGCATTTCGTCATCCTCTCCGTCGTCGTCAAAGGGAAGAACGGCAGGAACGAGGAGATCTTCTCGAAAGAGCTCTCGGGCTGGTATCTTCTTGCCGGGGCCTCGAGGCTGTACACGACGACAGTTCCGCCGGACGCCTGTCCGGATCTCGCGCGGTTGGATATCGAGGTCAAGACCGATACCGTAACCCTTCCCGGAAGCCTGGTTGCGGAAAAATCAATGTGCATGCCGTAACCCGCTGTCTCCCTCCCGGCGAAAGGTGAAAGCAAGCCGCTTCCTCTATCTTTTCCTGCTGACGGTCCTCATCTCCAT
>JAGVHM010000004.1 GCA_020056545.1 bacterium | reverse complement strand
GGCGACGTTCCCGAAGGGTTGAAGGACAAGCGGGTCCTGGCCCTGGACATGGGCGCGCTGATCGCCGGGGCGAAGTACCGCGGAGAGTTCGAGGACCGGCTCAAGGCGGTGCTCAAGGAGATAACGGCCGCGGAAGGACGCGTCGTTCTTTTCATCGACGAGCTCCATACGCTGGTCGGGGCGGGAAAGGCGGAAGGGGCGATGGACGCCTCCAACATGCTCAAGCCCGCTCTGGCCCGCGGGGAGCTGCGATGCATCGGAGCGACGACGTTCGACGAATACAGGAAACATATCGAGAAGGACGCCGCGCTCGAGCGGCGGTTCCAGCCGGTGCGGGTCGAAGAGCCGTCGGTGGAGGACGCGATCGCGATCCTTCGCGGCCTTAAGGGAAGATACGAAGGGCACCACGGAGTCCGGATAATGGATTCGGCCCTTGTCGCCGCCGCGACGCTTTCCCACCGGTACATAACGGACCGTTTCCTCCCCGACAAGGCGATCGACCTCGTTGACGAGGCCGCGTCCAGGCTTCGCATCGAGATCGACTCCGTCCCCACGGAGATCGACGAGGTGAAGCGCAGGAAGATCCAGCTCGAGATGGAGAGGATGGCCCTTTCGAAGGAGACGGACCAGGCATCCAGGGACCGGCTTGCGCGGCTTGAAGAAGAGCTGGCGGCGCTGTCCGCGCGGGAGGCGCGCGACCTTGCGCGGTGGGAAGACGAGAAGAAGTCCATCGCGAAGAGCAGGGCGGTCAAGGAGCGGATCGAGCAGGCCACGTCCGGGATGCAGCGTGCGGAAAGGGAGGGGAACCTCGAAAAGGCGTCGGAGTTGAAATACGGGACGATCCCCGCGCTGACCCGCGAGGCGGAAGCGCTTTCCATGGCCGCTTCCCTCGAAGCGCCGGGAGGCAAGATGCTCAAGGAGGAAGTGGACGAGGAAGACATCGCGCGGATAGTGTCGCGATGGACCGGAATCCCGGTTTCGCGGCTTGTCGAAGGGGAGGTTCAGAAGCTTCTCCGTATGGAGGAGCGTCTCGGCCTGCGGGTCGTGGGTCAGGAGGAAGCCGTCAGGCTGGTATCCAGCGCCGTCCGCAGGGCCAGGTCCGGCCTGAAGGATCCCCGCCGCCCGATAGGGTCGTTCCTTTTCCTGGGGCCCACCGGCGTCGGAAAGACGGAGCTGGCGCGGGCCCTGGCGCAATTCCTCTTCGACGACGAGGGCTCCATGGCGCGCCTCGATATGTCGGAATACATGGAGAAGCACTCCGTCGCCCGGATGATCGGAGCTCCTCCGGGGTACGTCGGCTACGAGGAGGGCGGTGCGCTGACCGAAGCGGTCCGCCGGAAGCCGTACACGGTGGTCCTCTTCGACGAGGTGGAGAAGGCACACCCTGACGTCTTCAACATCCTCCTCCAGATCCTCGAGGACGGCAGGCTGACCGACGGGAAGGGGCGTACCGTGGATTTCCGGAACGCCGTTGTTATTCTAACCTCCAACATCGGTTCCCCGTGGATCCGGGAGATGGCCGGGAAGGGGGAAAAGGCCATTCACGACAGGGTGATGGAGGAACTGCGACGCGCGTTCCGGCCCGAGTTCCTCAACCGTCTCGACGAAATCATCCTTTTCCGCGAGCTTGGGAAGGAGCAGCTTTCATCGATCGTGGACCTGATGATCCGGGAGGTGAACGCCCGGCTGGCAGACCGGGAAATCGAGATCAGGCTGACACCGAAAGCAAAGGACCGCCTTGCCGGCATCGGTTACGATCCGGCCTACGGCGCAAGGCCCCTGCGGCGTGCCATCCAGAAACATGTCCAGGACCCCCTCGCCATCGCGATCCTCAAGGGTGAATTCCGCGGGAAAGACACCGTGCTTGTGGATGCGGACGACGGATCCGGATTCCGGTTCGATAAATCCGGTTGATGAACCCATTATCGGTGGCGATCGCCAACCAGCTGATTCTATTTTCTATTATTCAGGGATCGACGGATATGGCATGCCCGGACCATGGCGCTTGACAATTTGATGCCGGGGGGGTATGGTCAATCGAAAACAACGTTTGATATGAGCCCTTCGTGAACAAAACCGCCGGTTTTTCCTATCTCGCTCCCGCAAAGATAAACGTTACCCTCAAGGTGTTCGGCAGACGCTCCGACGGGTTCTATAATATCCGTTCGGTAATGCTCCCCGTTTCCCTCTACGACGAAGTGACGGTGGATGAGGCCGGATCCGGGATCTGTGTCACGGCGGACGATCCCTCCGTCCCCGGAGGCCGTTCGAACAGCTGCCACCGGGCGGCGGAGCTGTTCATGGGATGGGCTGGAGCGCCGAAAGGGGTCGATATCCGAATAAGGAAGGCGATACCGTCCGAGGCCGGCCTGGGAGGCGGGAGTTCGGATGCCGCAGCGGCCTTCAGGGGGATGATGGCGCTCTCCGGGCGCGTTCCGCCCAGGGAAACTCTTCTGAGGATGTCCGCGGAGGTCGGGGCGGACGTTCCTTTCTTCGCCCTGAACGTCCCCGCGCTGGCGGAGGGATTCGGGGACCGCCTCACGCCTGTGGAGTGGCGGGTCCCTTTCTTCACACTGATCGTGAAGCCGGCGTTCGGACTGTCCACCCGGGAGGGGTACGAGCGGCTCGGGCGCGCGGCGGGAGACCCTCCCTCGGAGACGGAGGTCCCCGCTTTCCTGGACTGGGAGGACGTTATCGCGGCCGTCTCGAATGATTTCGAAGCGGCGTGGAAGGATACGCATCCGGAGATCGGGACGATCAAGGGGGAGCTCCTGTCGGCGGGGGCGAAGGCGGCGGGGCTCTCCGGCAGTGGTTCGGCGGTATTCGGGTTGTTCGACAGCGCGGAGGCTGCGCACCGTGCGCGGGGGATGCTTTCGCGTGAGGACGGGCGGAAGCTGTTCGTTGCCCGAAACATCTGAGAGGGAGGAGGAGGGGGGCGATGGAGATCACGGAGGTCAAGGTTTATCCCGTTTCCGAAAACGAGAAGCTGAAGGCGTATGCCACGATCATCTTCGACGACTGCTTCGTCGTGCGGGACCTGAAGATAATCGACGGCAACAACGGGCTGTTCGTCGCGATGCCGAGCAAGAAGAAGAAGGACGGCACGTACCGGGACACGGCGCACCCGCTCAACACCGAAACCAGAGACATGATCGAGGGGGCGGTCCTGGCTGAATACGAGCGCGAGTTGCGCAAACTTGACGGCATGGTGGCCGCCCGATAAGATTCACCGGAAAGTCGGAGCGGGTTTTCGGCAGGGTCCTTCAGGCGGGAAGGCGGCCGGAATCCTTTCGCTGGGAGGTCGTCTAACGGCAGGACAGGGGCCTTTGGAGCCTCTAATGAAGGTTCGACCCCTTCCCTCCCAGCCATCTGTATTCCGTGGGTTTTTGCCCTTAAAGTTATCCTGCCCGGTTCCGATATATGTAATATGAAAACCGGGAATACCGGATGGATCTCCGGACCATGGTGTATTTATGTCCGTTGACGTTACCGCCCGAAGGGACCGATCAGCGTTGACCGAGTTCGCCCCGGACACCCCGCAGCCAGCGAAAAGCAAGGGGAAGTCGGAAACGCTTTCGAGGAAGTTCATAATCGCCTTCTCGGCGATGTTCGTAATCCCCCTTTTCATAGCGGTGTACCTTATCGCGGAGTACACCACCGGGATATCAACGGATTCGCTCCCGTTCATCGTCATTGTCTTCTCCGTGCTCCTCCTTGGCACGGCCGGTTTTTTCATCACGCAGTCCGTGGTGAAAACCCTTATTCGAACGACCAGGGATGCGGCGGCCATAGCCGGAGGGGACATCACCCGGCGGCTGAACACCGATGCGGCGGCGGAAATCAGCGAGCTGGCCAAGAACTTCAACCGGATCACCAGCCGCCTCCAGCAAACGGTCGACAACCTCCAGACCTCCAAGAAGCAGATGCAGTCTCTTCTGTCCCAGGTATGCTCGTCGTCCAGCCAGCGCAGGGATATAACGGACATGTTCAACGTGTTCCTGAACACGCTCCTCTCCCTGACCGGCCTGGAAACGGGCGCCATCTTCCTGATGTCCCAAAGTGAAAAAAATCTCAAGATGCGGGTTTCAACGGGGGCGAGCGACGAAATGAAGTCCGCGGTCATTCCGGTGAGCGAGGGGATCGCCGGGTGGGTCGCCGCCAACGGGCAACCGGTGACGATCTCTGAATCGATGCCGTGGAGGCCTACGGAGGGGCTCACCGAGTTCGAGAAGAGCATGGCATGGTCGATCCACGTACCGATGATGGCCGGCGGAAAAACCAGGGGCGTGATAAGCATGGGCCTCCGGAAGGGCGAGAAGGAGATCACGGGCGACGACCTTCAGATGATCCAGAACCTGGCTTCGCAGGTGGCGGTGGCCCTGGAAAACGTGGATCTGAAGGAAAAGATGGAGAGGACATACGTCGAGACGGTCTCGGCGCTGGCGACTGCGGTGGAAGCCCGCGACCTGTATACGAGAGGCCACTCCAAGCGCGTGACGGAGTTTTCCACGGCGATCGCGCGAAAAATGAAATTGCCCGAATGGTTCATAAGGGACGTGGAATCCGCGGCGCTCCTGCACGACATCGGGAAGATCGGGATACCGGACCACATTCTCCACAACACCGGTGCGTTGCCCCCGGACGGCGTGACATTCGTCCTTGGGCACCCGATCGGGGGGGAAAACATCCTTCGGCCGGTGGGTTCCCTTGCGCGCCTCTGCCCCATTGTCAGGCACCACCATGAGCGGTATGACGGCAAAGGGTACCCAGACTCCATCAGGGGGGAGGAGATTCCGCTGGCGGCCCGCATACTGGCGGTCGCGGACAGCTTCGACGCCATGATTTCCGCCCGCGCGTACAAGCCTACCCGGACCAGGGAAGAAGCGATCGAGGAGCTGATCCGCTGCAAGGACGCCCAGTTCGATTCCGAATGCGTGGATGTATTCGTCGCCTACCTCGCCGAGAATCCCGAAGTGGGCATCCTCGAGCCGGCCTGACGACGGAGTTCTATTTTCGAGTCCTGCGGACTGACCCCCACCACGCCTTGAGGCGCTCCGAAATCGTCTTCTCGTATCCGGCTTCGGACGGTTCGTAGTAGTTCCTGCGGCCAAGCGTTTCGGGAAAATAGTTCTCCTGGACGAAAGCGTCCGCGAAGTCGTGCGGGTATTGGTACTTCTCCCCGTAACCCAGGTCCTTCATCAGGTTGGTCGGGGCGTTGCGAAGGTGCAGGGGCACCGGGTGGCTCCCCCTGCTTTCAGCGTCCTTCATCGCCCGGCCGAATGCCGTGTACACCCGGTTGCTTTTCGGTGCGGTGGCCAGGTACACGGCCGCATGCGCGAGCGCGAGCTCCCCCTCGGGGCTTCCAAGGATCCGATAGGCTTCGGCTGCGGCGATGGTAAGCTGCAGGGCCCCCGGCGCGGCGTTCCCCACGTCCTCCGACGCGAAACGGATCATCCGGCGCGCGACATAAAGCGGGTCCTCGCCCGCGGACAGCATTCTCGCAAGCCAGTAAAGCGATGCGTCCGGATCGGAACCTCGCAGGCTCTTGTGGAAGGCGGAGATGAGGTTGTAGTGCTCCTCCCCGTCCTTGTCGTACAGCAGCGCTTTTCTTCGCAACGCCTCTTCGGCCACCGGGACGTCGACCTGCTCGATGTTACGGTGCTCCGCGATAGCCACCGCGGCCTCCAGGGCGTTCAACGCGACCCGCGCGTCCCCGTCGGAAATCCCGACGATGTGCCTGAGCGCATCCGGCGAAATGAACCCATCCTTTTTCCCAAGTCCCCTTTCCGCATCGGTCAGCGCCCGCCTTACGATCGTCTCCACCTGGGCGGCGGAGAGGGGGGTGAGGACCAGGACGCGGCTGCGTGAGAGAAGCGCGTTGCGGATCTCGAACGACGGGTTCTCGGTCGTCGTTCCGAAGAGGGTCACGGTGCCGTCCTCGACGAAGGGTAGGAGCGCGTCCTGCTGCGCCTTGTTGAACCTGTGGATCTCGTCGATGAAGAGGATCGCGGGGCGCTCCCCCGAGCGGCCGGTTTTCCTGACCTCCGAGAGTGCGTCCTTTATCTCCTTGATTCCGGAAAGAACGGCCGAGTAGGGGAGGAACACAGCGTCCGTCTCAGCGGCGATTATTCGAGCGAGCGTCGTCTTCCCGGAGCCCGGGGGCCCCCAGAAGATGAGCGATGGGAGAGGGCGGGCCGAGAGGACGGAGGACAGGAACCTCCCCTCGCCCAGTATCTCCTCCTGCCCGACGAATTCGGCCAGAGACCTCGGGCGCATCCGGTCCGCCAGGGGCGCCCGCGGCCGCTGCGGGCCCGGGAACAAGGTGTCCGGAGGGCGGGTTGCAGTCATGGCTTTCTCTTTCCCTTCCGATATATTATCCTAATGCCCGATGAAGTGCGTCGGGATAATCGCCAAGCACACCGACCCCCGGGCGCCGAAAATCGTCTCCGAACTCTGCGACTGGCTGGCCGCGCGCGGCCGGAGAGTGGTTCTCGACCGGGAGACGGCGGCGCTCGTCCGCGGGGGCGATTCGGTCGTACGCTCCAAGCTGCCCGATTCGTGCGACTTCCTCATCGTTCTGGGTGGAGACGGCACGCTCCTATCCGCCGCGAGAGTCGTCGGCACTTCCGGAAAGCCGATCCTCGGCGTGAACCTGGGCGCGCTCGGTTTCCTCACCGCGATCACTCTGGACGAACTGTTCCCCGTGCTCGAGAAGATCTTTTCCTACGACTTCGACTACGACGAGCGGATGATGCTGGTAGCCCATGTCCACCGGCTGGGCGAACGCGTCGCCAACTACACGGTCCTGAACGACGTTGTGATAAACAAGGGCGCTTTGGCCAAGATCATCGACATCGAGACGAGCGTCGGCGAGATGCACCTTTCCACCTTCAAGGCCGACGGCCTCATCATTTCCACGCCCACAGGGTCGACAGGGTACTCCCTGTCCGCCCAGGGGCCCATCGTGTACCCGATGCTGCGCACCATCCTGATCACGCCGATCTGCCCGCACACGCTGACCAACCGACCGCTGGTCATTCCCGACGACATGGTGGTAAGGGCGCAGCTGCGCTCCCGGGAAGCTGACGTGTTCCTTACGCTCGACGGCCAAGTGGGGTTCGGGCTCCGGGAATCGGACGTGGTCGAGGTGAAGAAGGCGGACGCCCCCCTGCGATTCTTCCGCTCTCCCTCCAAGGACTACTTCACCGTGCTGCGCACGAAGCTCAAGTGGGGAGAGCGTTGATCTTCTCCTGCCGATGCTGATCGAGCTGTCCGTCCGCAATCTCGCCATCTTCGAAGACGTGCGCGTCCCGTTCGCGCCGGGCCTTAACGTCGTAACCGGAGAGACGGGGGCCGGCAAGTCTATCCTCGTGGAGGCGATACGCCTTGCGCTGGGGGAGAAGGCCGACCCCGTTGCGGTGCGCAGCGGCGAGGCCGAGGCGGAAGTGAACGCGCTCATCGACCTGTCCGGCCGCGAAGATCTGAGGGAGGCATGGGAGGAAGCAGGCTTCCCGTTCGAGGAGGAGCTCGTGCTGAGGCGCGTCATCCCCGCGGAAGGCCGCAGCCGCGCCTACTTCAACGGACGTACCGTTTCGCAATCCGCGCTCGCCGACCTCGCCCCGTTGCTTGTGGAGATGGTGGGCCAGCACAGCGTCCCCTTCCTTCTGTCGCGGCCCGCGGCGCTGTCGGCGATCGACGATTTCTCCGGAACCGCCGTCCAGGCGCAGGAGGCGCGGCGCAGGTTCCGCCGCGTATGTGCG
>JAGVHM010000163.1 GCA_020056545.1 bacterium | reverse complement strand
TCCGACACCATCAACACCGGGATATACATACTGGAGCCCGAGGTGCTCTCCCTCATCCCGACGAAGAAGAACTTCGACTTCAGCAAGAATCTTTTCCCTGCGATGCTTTCCCGGGGAGACCGCCTGCTGGGGTACATCGCGGAAGGATACTGGAAGGACGTGGGAAACCTCTCCGAGTATCTGAACGTGCACCTGGACATCCTCGCCGGGAAGGCTGCGATCGAATTCGAGGGGAAGAGTGTCGGAGCCGGCAACGTCTGGATCGGCGGGAACACGCACGTCGATTACACCGCCGAGCTCAAGAACGTAGTTATGGGGAAGAACTGCACCGTAGCGGCGGGAGTCGTCGCGGAGAATTCCATGATCGGAGACGGTTGCGTCGTCGAGGACGGAGCGGTCATCCAGTCGTCGGTCGTGTGGCCTCGCACGGTGATCCACAAGGGGGCGCGGCTCCTGGAGAACATCGTCGGCTCGGATTGCGAAATCAGGGGCGGCGCCTTCCTCGCCGAGCGCGCGGTGATCAGCGACCATTGCCGCATCGGCACCGGGGCGGTCGTCAAGGCGAACGTGAAGGTGTGGCCCCACAAGGTGGTCGAGGACGGCGCGGTGCTCTCCTCGTCGCTCATATGGGGCGAGAAATGGGCGCGCTCCCTGTTCGGGGCTTTCGGAATATACGGCCTGGCCAACCTGGAGATTTCCCCCGAGTTCGCCGCCAAGCTGGGCGCCGCCTACGGCGCCACCTTCGGGAGGAAGGTGGTGCTGTCCACGAGCAGGGACAGCCACAAGGCCTCCCGGATGATAAACCGGGCCATCATGACCGGGATGCTCTCCGTGGGGGTCGACGTCCACGACTACGGCGTGACGCCGCTTCCCGTGGTGCGGTTCCTCGCGCGGAGCCACCGGGACGAGCGTGGGGGCGTCCACACGCGCAAGAGCCCCTTCAACCCCAAGTTCATCGATCTGAAGTTCTTCGACGACACCGGGCTGGATCTCTCGATGGGTAACGAAAAGAACATCGAGTCGCTCTTCTTCCGGGAGGATTTCGTGCGCGCCGAGATCGAGGATACGGGGCAGATCTCCTTCCCGGTGGGCGGGTTCGACACGTACGTGGACGGTTTCCTGAAGTCCCTGGATGCGAAGGCGATCCGTGACCGGGGGTTCAACGTCGTGATCGATTATTCCTACGGTTCCTCCGCGCTGATCTTCCCGCGCATCCTGGGGCAGCTGGGCGTCGAGACGGTGGCCCTGAGCGCCATGCTGAACCCGGACAAGATAACGCGATCGCAGGAGGAGTTCGACAAGGGGCTCCATCACCTGTCGGCGATCGCCCGTTCGCTTTCCGCCGACTTCGGGGTGATGGTGGACACGGGCGGCGAGAAGATCTTCCTGATCGACGAGAAGGGAGACATACTCTCCGATTGGGTGGTTCTCCAGATCTTCACCCTTCTCGCGTGCCGGCAGAACCGGAAAGGGCTGGTGGGCGTCCCGGTCACCGCTTCACGCAACATAGAAAAGATAGCGGGAAAATACGGGATGGACGTGGTGCGGACCAGGACGCTGCCGCGGTCCCAGATGGAGACCGCCGCCCGGGAAGGGGTGGTGTTCGTCGGCGACGGCAACGGGGGTTGCGCCTTCCCGCGCTTCCAGCCGGCTTTCGACGGGATGTTCGGGATCGTCAAGCTGATGGAACTGCTGGCGGGCGAGGACCGCACCCTGTCGGACGTCCTGCGCGAGGTGCCCCCGACCGCGTTCGTGCAGAAGAAGATCCCCTGCGCGTGGGAGAACAAGGGGGCGCTGATGCGCCTATTGGCCACCCACGCCAAAGGGAAGCCGAGCCAGTTCATCGACGGGGTGAAGATATTCCACGGGGAGGACTGGGTGCTCATATACCCGAGCCAGGACGAGGCTTATTTCCACCTGTGCGTGGAGGCGGAAGAGCGCCGGACCGCCGAGGATTTCGCGACGCACTATGCCGAGCTGTTCAACTCCTGGAGCCGGAAGCTGTGAGCGGCACCGCGCCGTTCCGTGTCCACGTCCTCGAGGTGGGGCCCCTCGCGGTGAACTGCTTTCTGCTCGAGCACACGCAGTCGCGGAAGGCGGTGGTGATCGACCCTGGAGACGACGGGCCGTCGATCCTTGCGCGCATCGGGGACCTCGGCCTCTCCGTGGACAAGATACTGCTCACCCACGGCCACTTCGACCACGTGGGCGCCGTGGCCATCCTCCGGGAGAAAACCGGTGCGAAAGTCCACATCCATGAGGCGGACGCGGAGAGGATGAAGACCGCGAGGCGGCAGGGGCTCATCTTCGGACTGAGGGTCGCAGACCCTCCACCGCCCGACGTCATCGTGGGGGATGGCGATATCGTCCCCTTCGGGGAAGGGGAGTTAAGGGTGGAGCACACCCCTGGCCACACCCCGGGCTGCGTGTCCTACATCATCGGGAAGATGGCGTTCGTTGGCGATCTCATTTTCGCGGGGTCGATCGGCAGGACCGATCTGCCCGGCGGCGACTACGATCAGCTGATCGCAGCGGTAAAGGAGAAGATCTTCGTTCTGCCCGACGACACCGTCCTGTTTCCTGGGCACGGCCCGGCGACCACGGTCGGCGAAGAGCGGCGTTCCAATCCATTTTTCACGGGGGGGGGCTGGTAGAGATGGGCATTTTCTCCGGCAAGGAGGTGGTCCTGGGGGTGACGGGAGGGATCGCCGCCTACAAGGCGTGCGAGATCGTCCGGGAGCTCCGGAAGGATTCCGCGAACGTCCATGTGGTCCTCACGAGATCGGGATCCCAGTTCATCACCCCGTTGACGCTGCAGACGCTGTCGAAGAACCCGGTGGCGACGGACCTGTTCGACCTGATCTCCGAGTCGGAGATCGGCCACATCTCCCTCGCGCAGCGCGCCCACCTGCTGCTGATAGCGCCGGCCACCGCCAACATCATCGGAAAGGTCAGGAACGGGATCGCGGACGACATGCTTTCGACTGTCGTGATGGCCACGACGGCGCCTGTGCTGTTCGCCCCGGCGATGAACACGCAGATGTACGCCTCCGCGGCGGTGCAGGACAACATGGCCGTCCTGCGGTCGCGTGGATACCACTTCGTCGAGCCGGACGAGGGGGAGCTCGCCTGCGGGACGGTGGGGCCGGGGCGGCTTGCCGACGTGGACAAGATCCTGGAGATGGCGCGCATCGTTCTGTCGGAAAAACCGCTGTCGGGAAAGAAAGTGATCGTGAGCGCAGGGCCGACGGCGGAAGCCCTGGATCCTGTCCGGTTCTTCTCCAACCGCTCTTCGGGCAAGATGGGATACGCCATGGCCCGCGCCGCCCGCCGCATGGGGGCGCAGGTTACGCTGGTGTCCGGTCCCGGTGCCATTCCCGCGCCCCACTTCATGGACACCATCCGGGTCAGGACCGCGGACGAGATGTTCTCGGCGGTCTCCCGGGCAAGCGCGGACGCAGACGTGGTCGTCATGTGCGCGGCTGTCGCGGACTTCAAGGCGAAGAAGGCGGCGCCGGCGAAGATAAAGAAGGACGGCTTCGACTACCGGCTGGAGCTTTCCCCCACGGTGGACATATTGGAGACCCTTGGGAAGAAGAAGGGGAAACGGATCCTGGTCGGGTTCGCGGCGGAGACCGACGACCTCACCACCAACGCGAGGGAAAAGATGCGGCGGAAAAACCTGGACGCGATCGTGGCGAACGACGTGTCGAGGGCCGATATCGGGTTCGAGTCGGACGACAACGAAGTGCGGATATTTTTCCCCGACGGCGAGATCCGCGAGCTTCCCCTTGCCACCAAGGAAGGCATTGCGGTGGGAGTGTGGCTGGCGCTCAACGGAAAACTGTTCCGCCGATGAGCCGCAAGGTCTCCGCGAAGATGGTCGCCGCCTACCTTAGGGAGGTCGGGATCGATTACATCCCCTTGCCCTCGCGGGCCGCGGCGACGCATCCATCAGTCCCTGTTAGCGCCCCCGGGCCTGAAACCCGGGAACCGACCGCGCATCCGAAAGTACCTATTAGCGCCCCAGCGGCAGACACACACTCAGAGTGGCACCCGTTAAATACCGTTAGTGCACCTGCATCAAATACCCACCCTGCAGGTGAGACCCTGGATGACATCCGGAAGGAGCTTCTGGAGTGCCGCGGGTGCCCACTCTGTTCGGGGAGGCGCACCGTCGTCTTCGGGGTGGGCAACCCAAACGCGCGCCTCATGTTCGTGGGGGAGGGGCCCGGCGAGGAAGAGGACCGGCAGGGCGAGCCGTTCGTCGGCGCCGCCGGCCGGCGGCTCAACCAGTGGATCGTCCGCATCGGGCTCGCGCGTAAAGACGTCTACATCGCCAACATCGTGAAGTGCCGGCCGCCGGGCAACCGCGCTCCCCTTCCGGAGGAGGCAGCCGCCTGCCTCCCGTACCTCCGCAGGCAGATCCGCGCGATCCGCCCGGAAATGATCTGCGCTTTAGGGTCCGTCGCGATGCAGTACCTGCTCGACACCAGCGAGAAGATCACCCGGGTGCGCGGGCAGTGGCGGCAGTTCGAAGGCGTTCCGTTGCTTCCCACCTTCCACCCGGCCTACATCCTGCGCAACCAGACCCGTGAAGCGGAGGTCTTCGCGGATTTCGACCAACTGGCTGAACGCATAGCCCTCATTTCTCACCGGTGAGATGGAAGCGCAGCTCCCTGCCGTACGGGCGAGCAGGAAGGGAGAGGAGCGGTTGCGGGCCGGCCACCTCTGGGTCTTCGGAGACGACCTGCGAGGGATCCCGGTATCCTTGCCGCCCGGAGCGTGGGTGCGGGTTTTGACGCGGGCGGGTGACCTTCTGGGAACGGGGACGTTGAATCTCGCCAGCCGCATCTCGCTGAGGCTGGTTTCGCGCGCGGAGGTTCGTCCAGGCAGAACGTTCTTCAACGAACGCTTCGCCGAAGCATGGAGCCGCAGGGTGGAGTTCGGGCTGGGGGGCGAAGCCGCCGTGCGGATCGTCTATTCGGAGGGGGATTTTCTCCCCGGGCTGATCGTCGACCGGTACGGGTCCGTCATTTCCGCGCAGATCCTGACGGCCGGCATGGAGGCCTTCCGGACGGAGATCCTCGAATCGCTCGTGGAGATCTTCTCGCCCCGCCTCGTTTACGAACGGTCGGAGGGGAGCGGCAGGAAGCGGGAGGGCCTCCAGGATCGGAAAGGGCCGATGTGGGGCGGAGGCGAGCCGCGCGAGGAAGTGGATATTGACGGGCTGCGGTTCGTTGTCGACGTCGAGAGTGGGCCGAAGACGGGGTTCTTCCTCGACCAGCGGGATAACAGGCGCATCGTGCGGAGGTTGGCCGGGGGGAAGCGGGTGCTCGACGGATTCTGCTCCACCGGGGCCTTCGGGATATATGCCCTTGCGGGAGGCGCGGAGAGCGTCCTCGCGGTCGACGCATCCGTGCCCGCGATGTCCGCCGCCTGGGAAAACGCGAAGAGGAACGGGTTGTCGGGGCGGTGGGAGGGGAAGGCCGCGGACCTCTTCGCGGAGCTCAGGGAACTGGCCGCTTCGGAGCGCCGGTTCGACCTTGTCGTGCTGGACCCGCCTTCCTTCGCCAAGTCGCGGGAGGGGAAGGAGGGGGCGATGCGAGGCTACAAGGACATCAACAGGATGGGGATCTCCCTGCTCGCTCCGGGCGGGATCCTCGCGACCGCTTCTTGCACCCAGCGCGTCGATGTGGCGAAATGGAGGGAGGCGCTACGGGCCGCCGCCGCGGATGCCGGGGCGGACCTGGAGCAGGTGGCCGTGGGCGGCCAGCCCGCCGACCACCCGGTGCTGCTCGGAGTGCCGGAAACCGAGTACCTTAAATTCGCCGTGTTCCGTATGAGGTCCATGTGACGATGCCTGAAAGACGGAAAATGTCGCTCCCCGCGCTGCTCCTCGTGCTCGCCGCGGTTTTCCCGCGCTTCTGCGCGGCGGCGGAAGCCCCCCGCGAGGTAGTGGTGGCGACGATCGCGGCCTCCATAAACCCGGTCACGGCCGACTACCTGTCGGCGGCCATCGAAAAGGCGGAAGGGGTGAATGCCGCGCTCCTCGTCCTGGAACTCGACACCCCTGGAGGACTCGACACGTCGATGCGCCAGATGGTGCAGGAGATCATCAGGACGAAGATCCCCGTGGCAGTTTACGTTTCGCCTTCGGGGGGGCGCGCGGCCTCCGCGGGAGTTCTCATCACCCTCGCCGCGGACATCGCCGCCATGTCCCCCGGGACCAACATCGGGGCGGCTCACCCGGTAGGCGTCGGGGGGGGCAAGATGGACAACACGATGTCCAGGAAGGTGGAGAACGACGCCGCCGCGTACGCCCGCTCCCTGGCCGAGAAGAAGGGGCGCAACGCCGCGTGGGCGGAGAGCGCCGTCCGGGAAAGCACCTCCCTCACCGAAAAGGACGCACTCGACAACAACGTCATCGATTTCGTCGCCACGTCGCTCGACGACCTTCTGGCCCGGGCGGACGGAAAGAAGATCCGCAAGGGAGAGGGAACGATCGTCCTTCGCACGAAAGGGCTCGCGGTCACCCGGTTCCCGATGGGGCTGCGCCACAGGATCCTGTCCTCGCTGGCCGATCCGAACATCGCCTACATACTGATGATGATCGGGATCTACGGCATCTTCTTCGAGCTGTCCAATCCAGGAGCGGTGTTCCCGGGAGTCGTCGGGGGGATCTCCCTTATCCTTGGCTTCTACTCCCTGCAGACGCTGTCGGCTAACTACGCCGGGTTCCTGCTCATCGCGCTGGCGATGATTTTGTTCGTCCTGGAGGTCAAGGTCCACTCCTACGGCGCGCTCACGATAGGCGGGATCGTCTCCCTGCTGCTCGGCAGCCTGATGCTGTTCCGGGCGTCGGCGGATCCCTGGCTGCGGATCTCCTGGGGGGTGATCGCGGTCATGGTCGGGGCGTCGGTCCTGTTCTTCACGACGGTCGTCACGCTTGCGGTGCGCAGCCAGCTGCGCAAACCCGTAACCGGCGCGGAAGGGCTGATCGGGGAGACCGGCGAGGCGATGACGGACTTCACCGGGGAGGGGAAGGTGTTCGTATTTGGAGAATGGTGGAGCGCGCGGTGCGGCGCCCCTCTGAAGAAGGGGGACAAGGTGACGGTTACGGGACGTGAGGGGATGACGCTCCTCGTGGAGCCGAAGGGGGCGTCATCCTGGCGTCCTTGATAAAAGGTCTGGGTTACATGGTCTTCAATTTTTTCCACCGGGAAGGAGAGTTGGGAATGGTTCCCTATTTAGCGCTTGTCATCATCGGAGTCCTGTTTCTTTACAGCGCCATCAAGATCCTGAACGAGTACGAGCGCGGGGTGGTATTCCGGCTGGGCAGGGTCATCGGGGCGAAGGGCCCCGGGCTTATCCTGCTAATACCCGTCATCGACAAGATGGTCCGCGTCGACCTGCGCGTGGTGGCGATGGACGTCCCCCCGCAGGACGTGATCACGCGGGACAACGTCTCGATCAAGGTGAGCGCGGTGCTCTACTTCCGCGTGCTGGACCCCAACCGGGCGATCGTCAGCGTCGAAAACTACCTCTACGCCACCTCGCAGCTTGCCCAGACGACCCTGCGGTCGACTTGCGGACAGGCGGAGCTGGACGACCTTCTCTCCGAGCGTGAGAAAATCAACGAGCACATCCAGGTGATCCTCGACAAGGACACCGAGCCGTGGGGGATCAAGGTCGCCAAGGTGGAGATAAAGCACATCGACCTGCCGCAGGAGATGCAGCGGGCGATGGCCAAGCAGGCGGAGGCGGAGCGGGAGCGGCGCGCAAAGATTATCGGGGCGGAAGGGGAATTCCAGGCCGCGCAGAAGCTCGCGGACGCCGCGCAGATCATCAGTCTCCAGCCGGTTGCGCTGCAGCTTCGTTTCCTGCAGACGCTGCGGGAGGTGGCCGCCGAGAACAACTCGACGACGATATTCCCCGTGCCGATCGACCTGTTCACCCCGTTCATCGAGGTGGCGAAGGCGATGAAAGCCGCCTTTGTCCCGCCGGCCGGGGGCGGCAAACCTCCACAGGAGGGAGCATAGCGCGCACCTCCATGGGGAAAGGCAAACGTTCATCGGGGAGCGCGATCGCCGCCGTCGCGCTCCTTCTCTTTTTCACCGGAGCAGCAACGCTGTTAATTGGCTGCGCAGGTGCCCCTCATCGGGGAGAAACACCGTCGCCTCCGGCGGTTCCCGCAGGGCGGGAGCCGGCGACAGCCGCGCCTCCGTTCCAGGCCCGTCCCCCTTTCGCGCTCCCCGGCCTGAAGGTCCCCGCGCCGTCCCCCGGGCGGCCGGTCCGCGTTCTTCTCGGAGGCGCGCAGAAGGACATCAGGATCGAAGGGGATTCGATACGCGCTTGGAACGCCGCCGGGACCCCGGTCGCAGGGGAGGCGGGGCGCGTCATCCTGTCGGCGATCGGTGAGAAGATCCGGTGGGGCGCGGGAAAGATGGTCGACTCCCCGATCGACATCTCCTCGCCCTCCGGCCTCAGGGTGGACGGGAAACCGCTCGTCGCGAGAGTCCGCGTGTCGGCCCGCAAGGGGGAGCTTTACGCGGTCGCGGTGGTTCCGCTGGAGGAGTACGTCGCCGCCGTCGTCAGCAGGGAGGCGCCGCCGTCCTTCAGGCACGAGGCGCTCTCGGCGCTGGCGGTGGCGGTGCGCACCTACGCGCTTCTTTCCATGGAAAAGCCGCGCGACCAGACCCATGACCTGGTGGCCGGGGTGGAAGACCAGGTATTCGAGGGGATGGATCATATCGACAGCGTCTTCCTGAAGGCGGCGGAGGCGACGCGGGGCGAGGTTCTTTCGTACGGCGGCGCACTCGCGCGGGCGGTTTACCATTCGACTTGCGGGGGAAAAACCGAGAACGCGAAGGACGCCTGGGGGAAGGACTTTTCCTTCCTGCGCTCCGTCACCTGCGACGACTGCCTCGAGAGCCCCGTCCGCCGGTGGGATTACAGGATGACGGCTGAAGAAGGGAAGCGGGTCGCCCGATCGCTCGGGGTCCAGGTGAAGGACGATCCGGCGATCCGAATCGCCTCCAGGTCCTCAACCGGCAGGGCGAGCCGGATCCGCATCATCTCCGGCGGCGTCTCCCGGGACGTTTCCGCAGCGGACTTCCGCCGGGTGGCGGGGTACGCGCGCGTCAGGAGCCTCAAGATGGAAATTGCGCGCTCCGGCGACGGCTGGAAGATAACGGGAGAGGGGTACGGACACGGCGTAGGCATGTGCCAGTGGGGGGCGAACGGAATGGCGAAGAGGGGCAAGACGTACCGGGAGATCCTCGCGCGCTACTACCCCGGGACGGAACTCGCGGGTGTCGCCCACTGAAGACCGATGTCCTCGATTATGCGCTACCGCAAGGGCTGATCGCCCAGGCTCCCGCGGAACGCCGCCGCGATTCGCGCCTGATGGCGGTGAACCGGAAGACCGGGGAGATCGCGCATATGATGTTTCCCAGCCTGGCAGATATTCTCCGGGAAGGCGATCTCCTCGTGATGAACGACACGAAGGTGATAAGGGGCCGTCTCCGCGCCCGAAAGGAGACCGGTGCAGCGGTCGAGATTTTTCTTCTGGCGCCGATGGGAGACCGCACCGCCGGGGGAGAGACCTGGGAGGCGCTGGCGAGGCCATCGAAGCGGCTCCGGGAGGGGATGGGCTTCCGGATTGGCGATGATCTGGAGGCGATTCTCCTTGACCGTCTTGGGGAGGGCCGCTGGTCGGTCCGGCTTTCCGCGGCTGGATCCATCAAGGAGGCCGTGGACCGCGCGGGGGAGATCCCGCTTCCTCCATATATCCGCAGGAAGGCGGGCGATCCTCTCCTTGCGATGGACGCCGAGCGGTACCAGACTGTGTACGCAAGGCACAGGGGCTCCGTCGCCGCCCCCACGGCGGGCCTGCACTTCGACAAGGAACTGATCGCGCGGATACGGCGCGGTGGGGTCTCGACCGCGAAGGTCACGCTGTCGATCGGATACGGCACGTTCCGGACGATACGGGCCGACGAGGTGGAGGAACACGATCTCCATTCGGAAGAATACCGTCTCGGGAAAGTTACCGCAGGCGCCGTCTCGAAGGCGAGAGCCCGCGGGGGGAGGATCGTCGCCGTGGGGACGACATCCGTTCGGGTCCTGGAAACGTGCGCCGGCCGGGACGGGCGTGTCGCCCCATCGGAAGGGACGACGAAACTGTTCATAACCCCCGGGTACCGGTTCCGCGCGGTGGACGCCATGCTTACAAACTTCCATCTCCCGCGTTCAAGCCTGCTGGCCCTCGTGATGGCCTTCGCCGGCGTGGACCTGGTACGGGAGGCGTACCGGCAGGCGGTGGCGGAGCGATACCGGTTTTTCAGCTACGGCGACGCGATGCTGATTTTTTAGGGACGGTCCTGAGTGAGGGTTTTCTTAGGCCGAAAGGTAATCTGGTTATCCACCAAGCGTGGATATATCTACAGGAGGTCTCAGGACCGTCCCGGTTTTTATGGAGGTATGAATGCCGATCTCGTTTGACGTGACCGCGCGCGACGCGGGGACCGCCGCCCGGACCGGGACGATAACGACCGAGCATGGGCCTATTCCCACTCCGGCTTTCCTGCCGGTGGGCACGGCCGCAACGGTGAAAGGCGTGTGGCCCGACCAGCTCCGGGAGATGGGATACGGCTGCGTCCTGTCCAACACCTATCATCTTTATCTGCGCCCCGGCCACGAGCGTATACGGAAGCTTGGCGGGCTCCACCGTTTCATGGGATGGGACCGCGCGCTTCTCACGGACAGCGGGGGCTACCAGGTGTTCTCCCTCGGTTCGCTTCGCAAGGTCGCGGACGAGGCGGTGACCTTCCGCTCGCACATCGACGGATCGCTCCATGAGCTTTCGCCGGAGAAGGCGGTCGCGGTGCAGGAGGCGCTCGGGTCTGACATCAGGATGGTACTGGACGAATGCGTGGAATACCCGGCAGGCCGCCGGGAGGTGGAGGAATCGGTGCGGCGAACCGCCGGCTGGGCGCGAAGAAGCGTCGCCGCGAGCAGCAGGGAGGAGGGGGGGCTGTTCGGCATCGTGCAGGGCGGCATGTTTCCGGACCTGCGGAAACGCAGCGCCGGGGAGGTGTGCTCCATCGATTTCCCCGGGTACGCCATCGGGGGAGTTAGCGTCGGCGAGGGAACGGAACTGCAGAGGGAAGTGGTGGACCTGACCGCCCCGCTCCTTCCGGCTGAAAGGCCACGTTACCTTATGGGTGTGGGTACGCCCGCCGACATTCTTTTCGCCGTCTCCCGCGGAATCGACATGTTCGACTGCGTGTTGCCGACTCGCAACGCGCGCAACGGGATGCTCTTCACATCCGCGGGGCCGCTCGTGATCAAGCAGGCGCGCTTCGCCGAGGACCCGCTTCCGCCTGACGAGAATTGCGGCTGCCCGACCTGCCGGTCGTTCTCACGCGCCTACCTCCGGCACCTCTATATGCAGCGGGAGATCCTCTCCTCCATGCTGCTCACCGTGCATAACCTGCATTTCTATGCGACGTGGATGGAAAGGATCCGGCAGGCAATTAGGGTTGGAAATTTTGGGGAATTTATGAAAGAATCACTCGGTTCAGCGTTCGATTAGAAACCCCCGGAGGTAAAGATGACCATGTTTTCGGGTATCGCATACGCGATGGGTTCGAAGGGCTTGGGAGGAGGGGGCGGCATGGAAGTCCTCGTCCTGCCCGTGCTGTTCTTCGGGATATTCTATCTCCTGGTATTCCGCCCCCAGCAGAAACAGGCGAAGAAGCAGAAGGAGTTCCTGCTGGGCCTCAAGCCCGGGGACAAGGTGGTGACGAGCGGTGGGCTGCACGGTGAGGTCAAGGGGTTGACGGACACGACGGTGACTCTCGAGATAGCCGACAAGGTCCGCGTCAAGATCAACCGTGCGGCTGTGACCGGCAAGAGCCAGGAAGTGGCTTCCCCCGAAGCCAAGACCGGCTGAAGGGATAGAAAGGGATAGAAGGGAAGCGGACGGGTAACCTCCGCAGGCGCGGAAAGGAGCGACTGTTCAGACATGTGGAAGAGCATACGTTGGAGGACGACGCTTATAACCGTCTTGACGGTTTTTTCGATCGCGGTGGTGCTGCCCAGTCTCACCGACAACCTGCCCGAGTCCTGGGGGAAGAAGGCGCCGAAGATCCGCCTTGGGCTTGACCTCCAGGGAGGGGTGTTTCTCAGACTGGTCGTTGAGATCGACAAGGCGATCGAGACCACGACGCTGCGGTACGCCGACGAGTCGCGGGCGGTATGCCGCGCCAAGGGGATCCCGGTGCTTGGGTGGCAAAAGGAAGGGTCTGACGGTTTTTCGCTGAAGCTCCCCCCCGGCGATTTCGCGGGAAAGGCCTTGTCCCTCCTGAAGGAAGAGATGGGAATCATCGATTTCGCTTTGGGCGATGTCAGGGCGGACGGGGCGACGGTGGTCGGCCGCATGAAGCCGGCCGAGGTGCAGATGATCCGCGCGAACGCCGTCACGCAGGGGGTCGACACGATCAGGAACCGGATCGACCCGGAGGGAGTGCGCGAAGCCCAGGTGATCCCTGAAGGGGACGACCGCATAGTCATTCAGCTTCCTGGCTTCAAGGAGCAGCAGAGGGCGATCGCGCTCGTCAGCCAGGTGGCCCTCCTGGAGTTCAAGCTCGTTGATGAAGGGGTCAGCGTCGAGGAGGCGATGAAGGGGAACATACCCGAGGACGCCCAGCTCCTTTTCCAGGTCACAAACGACAGGCAGACCGGGAAGATGGCGAAGAACCCCATGGTGGTCAAGAAGCGCGCTCTACTCACCGGGGACAAGATAAAGTCCGCCAAGGTCAACTTCGAATCCAGCAAGGGCGGCGCCGCCGTTTCCGTGTCGTTCGACGCACAGGGGACGAAGATCTTCGACCGGATTACCGCTGAAAACGTAAAGCGGCGCCTCGCGATAATACTGGACGGAAACATCAAGTCCGCCCCGGTGATCCAGGAGCGGATTTCCGGCGGGGAGGCCCAGATAAGCGGCAGTTTCACGGCCGAGGAGGCGGCGGACCTTGCGGTGGTGCTGCGCTCCGGCGCCCTGATCGCCCCAGTCAAGGTGATCCAGAACGTCACCGTGGGCCCGTCCCTTGGCCAGGACTCCATACAGAAGGGGATCCGCGCGGGCGTCATCGGCGCGCTTCTCGTCGTGCTGTTCATGGCCTTCTATTACCGGTTCTCCGGGCTGGTGGCCGACTTCGCGCTTATCTTCAACATCCTCTTCCTGCTGGCGGGGATGGCGCTGCTGGAGGCGACTCTCACCCTGCCCGGCATCGCCGGCGTCATCCTGGCGATAGGAATAGCGGTGGATTCCAACGTGCTCATCT
>JAGVHM010000080.1 GCA_020056545.1 bacterium | reverse complement strand
GCGGCCTGTGGAGCGAGTTTACGATCGAGGCGAGCGGAACCGGCAGCGAGCGGGCGAAGGTCGCGAGCGTAGCTGCGAGGAAGTCCCCCGCGAGGAATCCAGCGGAACCAGGGAACCAAGCAGGTCGCGTAGCCCCCAGCCCCTCTCCCGGACTTAATTCGCTCCCTGGGGTACCCCGTTCCCAATGACCTCAGGGGTAAGGCGCAGCGACTTCCGGGATCGTCGAATATATGCGTTTCTGAATTTATGAGAGGGAGAACTACGTACCCATCTCCCAGGAAGCGAGGTACTTTTTCTGCTCTGGGGTCAGCCTGTCGATCCGGACGCCGGTGGAGTTAAGCTTCAGCCGGGCGATCTCCCGGTCGATCGCCTCGGGCACCGTGTAGACCTTGTTCTCCAGGGTCTTCCCGTGCCGCGCGAGATACTCCGCCGAAAGCGCCTGGTTGGCGAAGCTCATGTCCATCACGTTCGAGGGATGTCCCTCGGCGGCGGCCAGGTTGATGAGCCGCCCTTCGGCCAGGACGTGGATCGCCCGTCCGTCGCGCAGGATGTATTCCTCGACGAACGGACGGACGGTGCGGACCGATTTCGCTATCCGAGCGAGGGCGGGGATGTCGATCTCCACGTTGAAGTGGCCGGAGTTGCAGACGATCGCGCCGTCCTTCATCTTTTCGAAGTGCTCCCGCCGGATGACGTTCAGGTTCCCCGTCAGGGTGCAGAAGATGTCTCCCGCCTTCGCCGCCGCGGCCATCGGGACCACGTCGAACCCGTCCATCAGCGCCTCTAGCGCCGGCAGCGGGTCGATTTCCGTCACCAGGACGCGCGCGCCCATCCCCTTGGCCCGCATCGCCAATCCCCGGCCGCACCAGCCGTATCCGGCGACGACGAAGCACGACCCGGCGATCAGCCGGTTGGTCGCCCGCAGGATGCCGTCGATAGTGGACTGCCCCGTTCCGTACCGGTTGTCGAATAAATGCTTCGTCTTCGCCTCGTTCACGGCGACGATCGGGTAGCGCAGGACCCCCTTCTCCCCCATGGCGCTGAGCCGGATGACCCCTGTGGTCGTCTCCTCCGTGCCTCCGATCATGCCTTTCAGATATTCCTTCTTTTTCGTATGGACCATTGAGACGAGGTCCGCCCCATCGTCCATCGTCATGTGGGAACCGATGGCGAGGCATTTCAGGATATGTGAGTAGTAGGTGTTCCGGTTTTCCCCCTTGATCGCGAACACTCCGATGCCGTCGTGCCGGACCAGCGACGAGGCGACGTCGTCCTGCGTTGAAAGCGGGTTCGATGCGCACAGGGACACCTTCGCGCCTCCGGCGGAAAGCACTTGCACCAGTGCAGCGGTTTCCGTCGTCACGTGCAGGCAGGCGGCGACCCGTAATCCCTTGAGCGGCTTCTCCTTCGCGAACCTCTCACCGATGGAACGGAGGACGGGCATGTCCTTCTTCGCCCACTCTATGCGGTTCCGCCCCGAAACCGCCAGTTTCATGTCTTTCACGTCGTAACCGTTTCCGCGGCCCATCGCGCCCATCTCCTTTGTCACGGCTGGCTTATCCTGCGCTTTTCCGGAGCGCGCCAACCTTATCGGTTCTCTCCCACGTGAACTCCGGAAGCTCCCGCCCGAAGTGGCCGAGCGCCGCCGTCTTTCGATAGATCGGCCGCAGCAGGTTCAGCGACTTAGTGATCATCGCGGGCCGCAGGTCGAACACGTCCCGGATCGCACGCGAGATCCTCTCCTCCGGAACCAGGGCCGTGCCGAACGTCTCCACCATCACCGACACCGGCTCCGCCACGCCGATGGCGTAGGCGAGCTCGACCTCGCACTTCCTCGCGAGCCCCGCGGCCACCACGTTCTTCGCAACGTGACGAGCCATGTACGCGGCGCTGCGGTCCACCTTGGAGGGGTCCTTCCCCGAGAACGCCCCTCCCCCGTGGCGGCTGTACCCGCCGTACGTGTCGACGATGATCTTTCGTCCCGTGAGCCCGGTGTCGCCGTGGGGGCCTCCCACCACGAACCGGCCGGTCGGGTTTATGTAGAACTTCGCATTCTTCGCCAGCAGCTCTTTCGGGATGGCTTTCCGGACCACTTCCTCCATGATCCCTTCCGTGAGCGTCTTGCGGCTGACATCCTCGGCGTGCTGCGCCGAACAGACCACCGCGGACACCTCCCGCGGGACACCGTCCACATAGCGGACGGTCACCTGGCTCTTGCCGTCCGGCCTGAGCCACCGCAGCACCTTCTTCTCCCTCGCCTCGGTGAGCCGGGCGCAGATCTTGTGGGCGAAGGAGATCGGCATCGGCATCCGCTCCTTCGTCTCGTCGCACGCGTATCCGAACATCATCCCCTGGTCGCCGGCGCCCTGCTTCTCGCTCGCGCCGCGGTCGACGCCCCGCGCGATATCCACCGACTGGCGGTCGATCGCCGTGACCACCGCGCAGTTGTGCGCGTCGAATCCTCTGGCATCCCCCGTGTAGCCGATGTCAGTAACCGTCTTACGCACCAGATCGGGTATGTCCAGCAGCGCGGAGGTCGTGATCTCCCCCGCCACGATGACCAGCCCCGTGGTCACCATCGTCTCGCATGCGACCCTGCCCCGGGGATCCTGCCTGAGAATCTCGTCGAGGACAGCGTCGGATATCTGGTCCGCCACCTTGTCGGGGTGCCCGCCCGTAACCGATTCCGAAGTGAACAGAAACTCCTTCATGCAAACGCACTCCTGTCGGGAGATTTGCTCGAAAACCTTTCGATTGTACGTCAAAAACGCTCTTCGGGGAAGACGTCCTCCAGCTTTTTCCGAAGGATTTTCCCGATTTCCGCCGCAGTCCCATGCTTTAAAAGACCTCCCACGAACTCCTTCGCCTCGTAGGAAACCGACTTCCGGAGAATCCGCTTCACCAGGGGTATGGACATCGCGTTCATGCTTAGCTCGTCCAGCCCAAGACCCAGGAGCACGTAGCTGTACAGCGGCTCGCCCGCCATCTCCCCGCACATGGACACCGGAATCCGGGCATCCTGGGCCCCCTCGACGATGCGCCGGATCAGCCGCAGGACCGCCGGATGCAGCGGCTCGTAAAGGTAGGAAACGTGCTCGTTCACACGGTCGATGGCGAGCGCGTACTGTATCAGGTCGTTCGTCCCTATGCTGAAGAAATCGGCCTCGCGGGCGAGCAGGTCGGCTAT
>JAGVHM010000027.1 GCA_020056545.1 bacterium | reverse complement strand
GTTTTTTATGCAATAATGTCCATGTAATTAATTCGTGGAGGAAATTTCGATGCTTATAGAATTCAATGCCACCAACTTCCGCTCGATTCGCGAGAAGGCCTCGCTCTCCATGTCGGCCAGCTCCTCCAGAGAGCACTTGGAAACCAACTCCTTTTCGACGGGGTTGAAAGGGCTTCCACGTCTGTTGCGATCTTCCGCAATCTACGGCCCGAACGCATCGGGGAAAAGCACCCTTGTGGCGGCGTTCCATTTCATGCAGCAGTTTGTCCTTTCCTCTCATGCGCAACAGGAGGGACAACTCATTCAGTTCGTCCCCTTTCGTCTCCATCCGGAGACCACCGGGAAGCCGAGCGAATTCGAGGTCCACTTTGTCGAGGGGGGTGTCCGGTACCAATACGGTTTCGGGGTCACCTCTTCGCAGGTGGTTTCCGAATGGTTGGTTGCCTTCCCGCACGGCCGCCCGCAACGATGGTTCCATCGGTCGGTCAAAGAGAATGGGATTTCCATGGAATGGGAATTCAGCACCTTGTTCCACGGGGGGGGCCGCCGCCGCCTGTGGCAGGAGTCCACCCGCAGGAACGCGTTGTTCCTTTCCACGGCGGTTCAGCTCAATTGCGAGCAGCTTCGCCCGGTGTTCGATTGGTTTGCGCGCCGCCTTGCCGTCGTTTCCGATCAAACGTTGATCCATCACGCCTTCTCACTCGATCTTTGCGGGAACGAAGAGGGGAGGGGCGAGATGATGCGGTTCATGAAGGCTGCGGACATCAACATTTCCGGGATCGAGATCCGAAAGGCCCTTTTCGCTCCCGATCTGATTCCCACGGGTCTGCCCGAACTGATTCGCGAGCAGTTGATCCGGGACATGAAGGACAAGGAGTTGGCCAATGTCCGATTCAGGCACGACATTGCGGGGGGAGGCGCGGTGGATTTCGATATGTCGGAGGAGTCTCACGGAACCCAGCGCCTGTTCTGGCTTGCCGGTCCCTGGCTGGATATCCTGAAGAAGGGTCGGGTTCTGGTCGTCGACGAGCTCGACGCCAGTCTGCATCCGCTTCTGATGCGGTTCCTTGTCGGGCGGTTTCACGACGCCGTTGCGAACACGGGTAATGCCCAGCTGGTCCTCACGACCCACGATACCTCTCTGCTTGACGACCGGGCGATGCGTCGCGACCAGTTCTGGTTCGTCGAGAAGAACGAAGACGGCTCCACCCGCCTTTTCCCCCTGACCGATTTCCACCCGAGAAAGGAGGAAGCTCGGGAAGCGGGGTATCTGAAGGGTCGCTACGGCGCCCTTCCTTTCATCCGGAAGGGGCGGTTGAGTGCCTGAGAGACGGCGTTCCGTACTGCTTTCCCGCGGTTTTCTGCGTCGCCCCCCTGTGCGGCGGGCGAACGAGCGGATTCTCATCGTCTGCGAAGGAGAGAAGACGGAACCGGACTATTTCGAGTCGCTCCGCGAATTTTTGTCCCTGCACGGCGCCGACGTTGTGATCCCGGAGAACCTCGTCGGGAATAACCCGATGAGCGTCGTCGAATGCGCGCTTCAGGAATACAAGGAAGAGAAGATCGACCGTTACGATGCGGTCTTCTGCGTGTTCGATCGCGATCGCCATCCGGACTACGCAAATGCCGTGAGCCGGATCGCTGCGATAAAGATGAAAGGCGGGGGAACGCTCCATGCGATCCCCTCGGTTCCCTGCTTCGAGTTCTGGATTCTTCTTCATTTTGTTCGCACGACCCGCCCGTTCGAGTCTGCGGAAGGATCGCACTGCGACTCCGTGATCCGGGAACTGAAGAAACACCTTCCCGGTTTCCGGAAAGGGAAGGGGATCTTTGATCTTGTGAAGGACCGTACGGAGGACGCCATCGACAACGCGAAAAAGGTGGAGCATTTCCACGAGACAAGCAGGACGGACAATCCGTCGACCAAAGTCCACGTTCTGGTGCTGCGCATGAGGGAAATGGCCGAAAAAGCCAGGGAGATCAAGTGACGATCCGTTCTTCGAAGAAACCCATCGAAGTTGCCCTACCGTTGGAGGCGATTGACAAGGCGGCGGCGCGGGAGAAGTCGATCCGGCACGGGCATCCGAGCACGCTGCACCTCTTGTGGGTGTGGCGGCCCATGTGGCGCGGTGCTACGTTGGTGCCAAGGATTTCCGGGTTCCGGGAAGGTTGATCTTGACAGGTACATGCCGCATTTCGCATACTTATCGAACTGCGCGGGCGTAACTCAGTGGTAGAGTGCAACCTTGCCAAGGTTGAAGTCGCGGGTTCAAATCCCGTCGCCCGCTCCACTTTCCTTCAGCCGATCTTGCGCTCGAGGTGTTCCGCGAAGACGGGGTAGTTGTTTCTGAGGACCGGGATCTGCGCGCGCAGGAGCGCCACGTCGTCCGGAGAAGGCGCCTCCGTGACCGGAACGGTATTCGGCGTAAGAGGGAACCCGGTCTCCTTCTGCGCCTCCTCGAACGTCACTCCCGGGTGAAGGGAGAGCAGGCGCCACTCGCCGGCCTGAGGGTCGTACTCCATCGTGCATAGAGGCGTGATCAGCCGTGTCGGGCCCCCTCGCCGCCAGGGGTATTGCGGCGTGCTCGCCGCCGATGTGATGAAATCGCACTTCTCCACGAGGAGGCGGGGGGAGTGCGAAAGCGTGAACAGGACGACGCGCTTCGTCATGTAATAGAGCATCGCGGAACCCGCCCCGCCAGGGAGCCGGACCTTGGGAGCGTCGTAAGGTCCGATGCAGGTGAGATTGATGTTCCCTTTCCGGTCGATCTGGGCTCCGGAGAGGAAGAAGAGGTCGAGTTTTCCCCGCTGCGCGAGGTCGAACAGTTCCTTGGAGCCGTCCGTCACTGGGGTTTCCCCGGCGCCCAGCAGGAGGTATTTGCCGTTGCGCGCATGGGAGGCCTGCGCGTGCAGAACTCCCAGAAGCGGAACGGGGGAGAGGGTCCCGACCGCCGTCCGCTCCAGATCGCGCACTTCATGCGATATCCGGAACGCCAGGAACTCGTCGGCGGTGCATCCGGGGAAGGCAAACGGCATGGGTTACACCCCCTTCGCCGCGAAGGTCGCAATCCGGTACTCTTCTTCCGACATTCCATGCACGTACTCGGCAAGGTAGGATGAAAACCCTTCGGGGGTCTTCGACGCGGCAAGATACTTCTCGACGTGGGCCCGGTCGATCCCGTACGTGTTGACGCACGCTCCGGGGTGGGCCCCTCCCGGGGCGACGACGACCATGTCGATGTGAAGGGAGGACAGGAATATCTCCCCGGGCCGCGCGAAAAAGGCGTCCGCGTCCACGACCTCTTCCACCGTGACGATGGTCCGCTTCGCCGCGAGCACCGCGAGGCGGTCGGATTCTAGGGCGGAGCAGATGACGTTTCCGTTCCCGTCGGCCCGGATCGCATGGATAACCGCCCAGTCCGGGACGATCGCGGGGACCACGAAGATCTCCTTGCCGGTATAGGGGTCCGTCACGCGGCGAAAGTCCGCGCGTACCTTCTCGTAGTCGGTCCCGGCGAATCCGAGGACGGGGAGGAACGGCAACCCGGCGGCTCCAGCCTGGAGCCCGGCTAGGATGCCGGGTCAGGAGTGCTCGCGGGTCGCGACCCTTCCGGTTTCGACCGCGCGCCGGAAGTTGGGCGCCATGCCGAATTCACCCATCGATACCTGCGGGAATTCGACCGAGCGCGCGCATCCGGCCCCCGCCAGCATGTCTATGTTGATCCCGCCGATCGGCGAGCAGGCGAGGTCGAGGTCCTTCTTCCCCTGCCGGACCAGTTCACGCACGAGCGCCATCGGCGGCATCACCATCGCGCCGCCGATCGCCACGCGGGAGCCGGAGGGAATGAC
>JAGVHM010000160.1 GCA_020056545.1 bacterium | reverse complement strand
GGGGGAGGGTTAGGGTGGGGGTGAAAAAGGGTTGTGTTGCAGTCCGTTATTTCCCCCTCCCCTTAATCCCCTCCCGCCGGGGGAGGGGAAATTTCCTACTTTCCAATGCCGGTGATCTTCTCCAGTAGCGCCCGGGCGAGAACGGCGTTCATCCGCGCGGTGGTGAGCTGTTCCCGCGCATTGGCTAACAGGCTCTCCGCCTGGACGAGCGAGAGGATATCCCCCTTGCCGACCTTGTACTCCCCGAAGGCCTGTTCGTAGTTCTGCTCCGCCCGGCGGAGCTGTTCGGCGGCGACGGTTTCGTTCCGGACTGCCGTGACCAGATCCTCCCTCCCCTTTCGGCAGTCGAGGAGGAACTGGCGCTTCAGCTCCCGGATGTTCTCCTCGGATATCGAAACCTCGATCCGGGCGGACTTCGTCCGGTAGAATTTCCCCAATTCGAAGAGGTTCCAGGCGGCGGTGACGCCGGCGCTCCGGTCTTCAAGCGCCTGGTTGCCGAAGGTTCCCGCATCGCTGCGGCCATAGGAGAGGTTCGCCGAGACCGTCGGATAGAAATCTCCCCGAACCAGAGATCGGCTGCTTTCGGCCCTCTTCAGGGCGATCTCGGCCTGGCGGATCTCCGGCCGTCCGAGGACGGCTTCGGAGAGGGGCTTCAGCTCCGGAACGGCGCCGCTTGCGTCGAGGGTTCCCTCCGTACTCCCTTCTGTTTCGTCGGGGCGGCCGATCAGCGAGTAGAGCTCGGAGAGCGCTTTCCGGAGATTTCCCTCCGCATGGACCACGTTGAAACGGGCCTGTTCGAGACGGACTGAGGCCTGGAGAACCTCGGAGAGCCTCGCCGCACCGAGAGACCGCCGCCCTTCGGCGACCTCGTGGTCCTTCCGGGCGTCTTCCAACTGGACCTTCCGCTGCTCCAGTACCTCCCGGCCGGCCACCGCCGTGTAGAAGGCGACCTTCACCCGGTAGTCCAGTTCGAGAAGGTTCTTCCGGAGCTCTTCCCGCTCCGTTTCGAGGTTGAACCCGGCGATGTCGCGCGACGCCCCCCTTTTGCCGTCGAAGAGTCGGTAGGAGAGGGTAAGGCCATAACCGGACGAACTGTAATCGGCACGGTCCGCGTCATGGCGGTCCCGGGACGCGGAGGCGTCGAGGCTGGGGAGATAAGAGCCGAGCGTCGCCCCGTAGAGGGCGTCCGCCGACGCGACTTTTTTCTTCGCCGCCTGGTAAGAGGGGAGGTTTTCCCGGGCCTGCGCCAGGGCCTCCTGGAGCGTGAGGGCCGAAGCCGACCCGGCCAGGGCGGTTGTCAGGCCCAGGATGAAACCGATCAGGACCGCTTTTCTAAACATGACCCTCTCCTCTGCTGTGAATCCTTCTCGCCCTGTCGGCAAAGCCGACAGGGCGTTCGGATATTAGAATAATCATTCAAATTATGAATTGCAGTTCACAATGCGTATGAAATTGCCGTTTGTCAAGAATAATTTCGGCCCGTCGTTTGGCCCGGAAACCTCCCCGGGCGTTCATGTGATGGAGGTTTCACCTATACCATATCTTAAAAAATCAAAATATTCACTGGAAAGATGTGAGGACAAGGCGCATCTTGCCGGAGCGATCGCCCCTTGTCTAAACAGGCCGGTTGTTATAAAGAGAAACTTATCAATCGGTCACAGATGAGGAGGCTTTAAATATGAGCGAACAAGGGATACTAAAACAGCAGTGCATCAACACGATCCGGTTTCTGGCGGCGGACGCCATCGAAAGGGCGAAATCCGGCCACCCCGGCATGCCGATGGGGGCGGCAGCAGCGGCCTTCACCCTCTGGACGCGGCGCCTGAAGCACAACCCGGCCGATCCGCTCTGGCCCGACCGGGACCGCTTTGTTCTGTCGGCCGGGCATGCTTCGATGCTCCTTTACGCCCTCCTTTATCTCTCCGGATACGACCTCTCCCTCGACGACCTGAAGGCCTTCCGCCAGTGGGGGAGCAAAACACCCGGCCATCCGGAGCGCCGGCATCCCGCCGGGGCGGAGATGACGACGGGCCCCCTCGGCCAGGGGCTGGGCGCGGCGGTCGGAATGGCGATCGCGGAGGCCCACCTCGCGGCCCGGTTCAACCGGCCCGGCCACCCGGTTGTGGATCACCGGACCTACGTCTTCGCGAGCGACGGCGATCTGATGGAGGGGCTCTCCGCGGAGGCCTGTGCGCTGGCCGGACACCTCGGCTTGGGGAAACTGACTCTTCTGTACGATGATAACCGGATCTCCCTCTCGGGGACCACGTTGCTCTGTTTTACCGAAGATATCGACACGCGGTTCGCCGCCTCCGGTTGGCAGGTGATCGCCGTCGAAGACGGGAATGACACGGCGGCGGTCGACCGGGCGCTCGCGGCGGCGGAGGCCGAGACGATGAGGCCCTCGCTCATCCGTCTCCATACGACAATCGGCTTCGGCGCCCCGGATAAGCAGAATACCAGCGCGGCGCACGGTTCGCCGCTCGGGGCGGAAGAGCTGAAGGCGGCCAAGGAGAACCTCGGCTGGCCGGTTGATCCCCCGTTCTTCGTTCCGGAGGAGGCCCTCCGTTTTTTCCGTGAGGCCGCGGCCGAAAGCGCGAAAAAACAGGAAGCCTGGAAAGAGACCTTCCGGCGCTACACCGCCGCATCTCCGGAGGCGGCCGCCGAATTCGAGCGGGTCATGAGGTGCGAGCTCCCGGCCGGCTGGGAAAAGGAGCTTCCCGTTTACGGTCCGGGGACGAAGGAGGTGGCGACGCGCAAAACGTCGGAGTCCGTCCTCCAGGCTCTCGGGACGGCGCTCCCGGAACTGATGGGGGGCGCGGCCGACCTGAACCCCTCCACCTTCTCCTGGCTCAAAGGGATGGGCGATTTCCAGAAAACGGGCGAACCGCCTGCCTGCCGGGAAGGGGCGTGCGGCGGGGAGTGGGGTTACGGCGGCCGGAACATCCATTTCGGCGTCCGGGAGCACGCGATGGCGGCGATCGCGGGCGGGATGGCGATGCACGGCGGGATCATCCCGTTCACCGGGACTTTTTTCACGTTTGCCGACTACATGCGGCCGTCGATTCGTCTGGCCGCCCTGATGGGACTTCACGTGATCTACATCTTCAGCCACGACAGCATCGGCGTCGGCGAGGACGGCCCGACCCACCAGCCCGTCGAGCACCTGATGAGTCTGCGGGCGATCCCCAACCTGACGGTCATCCGTCCGGCCGACGCCAACGAGACGGTCGAAGCCTGGCGTATGGCCGTCGAAAACGGGCAGGGGCCGACCGCGCTGGTCTTGACCCGCCAGAACCTCCCCGTCGCGGACCGTTCGACGTTCGGTCCGGCGGATGGTCTGCGGAAGGGGGGATACGTCTTCTGGGAGTCGGCCGCGGGGAGACCGGAAGGGGAGCGTGGCGATGGCGAACCCCGCCCCCTGCAGGAGACCGTCGCGACGCCGGAAGCCGGGTTGCCGGAGGCGATCCTGATCGGGACCGGTTCGGAGCTCCACCTCGCCCTCGCGGCGGGAAAAACGCTTGCCGCGGAGGGAATCCGCGTCCGCGTCGTTTCACTGCCGAGTTGGGAGCTCTTCGACCGCCAGCCGCAGGCCTACCGGGATCGGATTTTTCCGCCCGGCGTCCGCGCAAGGGTCGCCGTCGAGGCGGGGATCCGCCTGGGGTGGGAGCATTACGTCGGTCTGGAAGGGGCCGTCGTCGGGATCGACCGTTTCGGCGCCAGCGCCCCATACCAGATCCTCTACGAAAAATTCGGGATTACCGCCGAAGCGGTCGCGGCGGCGGCGCGCCAACTGCTCGGAAGATAATTAACCTCCCCTTCAGCGGAAGGGGAAGTACCGGTGGTTGCGTCCGGGTATCCTCTGAAGAGCTGAAACGGTTTGAAGCATCGCAGCGGCTGGACGGCGATATGTCCTGATGCCAGGCAGTGAGGCTATTAAAGTTATCTTGAATAAGAGGACCCGGAGGGTGTGTTATTCCATAATTCTTCAATAAGGTGCAGCGTGACGACCAGTTATTCAATTATTCTTGAATAACGGGGGCAGGGGTGGTATGCTATTCAACAATTCTTGAATAAGGGGGGGTGAGATATGCGGAGAAGTGGTGTGTATGTGAAGCAAACGACCGGTTATCGGGCGTTTATCCCGACGCTTCTACCCCCCAAGCCCGCCGTCAAGATTGAGAGGGAACTTCAGAATCTGCTTTCCCGTGCCGACATGGCCCTGGCCCGGTTGGACGGTGTGGCGCAAATGTTGCCCAACGTCGATCTTTTTATCGCGATGTACGTCAAAAAGGAGGCCCTCTTGAGTTCGCAGATCGAAGGAACACAGGCCTCCCTGGACGATCTGTTCGCCTATGAAAGTGGGGACAAACTTGAGAATCTGAACGATGTAACGGAGGTGGTCAATTACGTCAAGGCGATGAATTACGGG
>JAGVHM010000181.1 GCA_020056545.1 bacterium | reverse complement strand
CGTATGTGCGCTGCGGCGCAAGACGGAGGAGGCCGCCGGGCGTGGAGCGGGCGCCCGCGGGCGGATCGAGTCTATTGATTTCATGATCGCGGAGCTTTCGCGCGCCGCATTCGCTTCGGGAGAGGAGGAGGAACTCGCGGCGGAGTACGCGTCTTTCCGGAACGCCTCGAAAATCCAGGCGGCGCTGCGGGACGCCGAAGGGGCGCTGTCCTCCTCGGAGACTTCCGTCTCCGCGTCCCTTTCGTTCGCCGCCGCGAGGATTCGCGAGGCATCAGCTGCGGACCCGCGCCTCTCGGAGCTGGCGGAGCGCCTGAGGGCGACACAGAGCGAAGCGCAGGACCTGGCTCGCGAGGTGGTCTTCAGGGCAGGAAAAGTGACGGTGGACGCCGAGAGGCGCGAGCGGATCGAGGAGCGCCTGACCGAAATCCGGCGCCTCAAGCGGAAGTACGGCAAGGAGATCCCGGAGCTTGTCGCGCACCTTGAGGAGCTCCGCACCGAGCGCGCCGGGCTGGATTCAGCCCTGGAGGAGGAGCGCCTGGCGCGCGAAACGCTGGCGGCGGAGGAGGAAGGGTGCGTCGAAGCAGCCGCCGCGCTGAGCAAGGGGCGGCATGCGGGGTCAAGGAAGATGGCCGCGGCCGTCGAGAAGGAACTGTCCCACGTGGCGCTTGCAGGAGCGAAGTTCCGGGCCGACCTGGCGTCCCGGGAGCCCGCAGCCGCATCGCTTTCCGCGTCGGGCCTCGACGAGGGCGAGCTTCTGTTCTGTGCCAACCCGGGGCAGGAGTTGCGACCGCTTGCGCAGACTGCATCGGGCGGGGAGCTGTCGCGCGTGATGCTGGCGCTGCGGAATGCTTCCTCCCGCGGCCGTACCGGAAGAACGATGGTGTTCGACGAAATCGACACGGGCATCGGCGGTCGAGTGGCGGAGCGGGTCGGAGCCCGCCTGAAAGGGCTCGCGGGATCGGCGCAGGTGATATGCGTGACGCACCTGCCCCAGGTGGCCGCCTTCGCGGACAGGCACCTGCTCGTGAGCAAGTCCGCCGGGAAGGGTTCCGTCACCACCAGCGTGAAACAGCTGGCGAAACAGGATAGGATAATGGAGCTGGCACGCATGATCTCCGGGACCGAGGTCACCGGGGAGGCGCGGGCCCACGCGAAAGAACTGATCGAGAGGGCGGCTGGGGGATGATCCGCAAGGCAAGGATGAGGGACGTCAAGACGATCCAGAAGCTGATCGCCGACTACGCACGGAAAGGCGACATGCTGCCCAGGTCGCTGAGCGAGATATACGAGAACCTGCGCGACTACTTCGTCTACGTGGAGAACGGGGACGATGTGATCGGATCGGCGGCGATACATATCATGTGGGAGGACCTGGCCGAGGTCCGTTCCCTTGCGGTGCGCGAAGACCGGATGGGCCGCAGGGTGGGCACGCAGCTCGTCGAGGCCTGCATGTCCGAGGCGATCGTGCTGGGGATCGCGCGCGTGTTCGCCCTTACCTACAAGCCCGAGTTCTTCGAGAAGCTGGGGTTCAAGCGCGTGGACAAGGCGGAGCTGCCCCACAAGATCTGGACCGATTGCCTGAAGTGCTCCAAATTTCCCGACTGCGACGAAATCGCCCTGGTGGCCGACTTTTCCGGAACCAGGCATGCCTGAGGCCTTGTTCGGACTTGTCGAAAGGGAGGTCGCGCGGCGCGGCGGCGGGCAGGCCGAGCTGTGCGTCTCGCGGGAACGCGTGCGGCGATACGATTCGCGGGGCGGCGGTATAGACTCCCTTTCCTTCTCGGACGCCGTTTCCCTTGGCTTGCGCGTCTACCGTGACGGCCGGATGGGGTTCTCCTACGGTTTTCGCGAAACCGGGGACGAGGTCGTCCGCATGGTCGAGGCGGCCCTGTTTTGCGCAGGTTCCTCCGACCCGGACGCTGCCCACGGCCTCCCCGATGCGGGCGGGGAGTTTCCGGCGCCCCCGCTTTACGATCGCGCATGGGAAGCAGTGGGTGAAGGGGAAAAGGCGGAGTTCGCGGTCGCGCTGGAGCGCAGGACCCTATCGCTTGATCCCCGTATGAAGAGAGTGCGCTCGGCATCTCTCGTGGAATCGGTCGGGGAGGTCCGGTTCGTGAATTCCGCCGGCCGATCGGGAATCGCGCGCGAATCGAAGTATGCGGCGTGGGTGGAGTCGGTCGCCGAGGAGGGCTCGGAGGGGCAGACGGGATCGGGGTACGGATTCTCGCGGCGGTTCGACGCCCTGCAACCCTCTTCCGTAGCCGGGGAGGCGGCCGGCAAAGCGGTACGTATGCTGGGAGCGCGAGGCCTGCGGTCGGGCCGCTACGCGGCTATACTTGAGAACTCCGCTTCAGCCGAGCTTCTCGAGGTCCTTGCCCCTTCCTTTCTCGCATCCAACGTGGCCAAGGGGAGATCGGTCCTCGCCGGGCTCCTGGGAAAAACGATCGCCTCTCCCGTCGTTCGGATCTCCGACGATCCGCTGGACGCTTCCGGAAGCGGGGCGGCGGCGTTCGACGGCGAGGGGACGCCCTGCCGCGGGAACGTCCTGGTGGAGGGCGGGGTGCTGAAAGGCTATCTGGCTGACGCATTCTGGGGGAGGAAATTGGGGACGGGCACGACCGGGAGCTCCCGCAGGATGTCTTCCAAGACGCCCCCGGCGGTCGGCATCTCCAATCTGCGCATCGATCCCGGCGGTAAGTCGCCCGAGCGAATGCGGCGCGAGATGGGGACCGGGATACTGATCACCGAATTCCTTGGTATCCACACCGCCGACGGCGTGTCAGGGGACTTTTCCGTCGGCGCCGCGGGAATCCGTTTCGAGGGCGGCGAGGAAAGGGAGCCGGTCCGGGGATTCGCCGTCTCCGGAAACGTCCTCACCCTGCTTTCTAAAGTAGTGGACGCCGGCTCCGATTTCCGGTGGTTCGGGAACGTGGGCTCGCCGTCGCTTTCCGTTTCGGAGATAGAGGTGGGAGGGGAGTGACGTTGACGGCGGAACCGCTGTTCATCTTCGACCTGGACAACACGCTCTACCCGCCGGAGGTGACCCTCTGGCGCATCGTGGACGCCCGGATCGAGCGTTACGTCCGGGAGAAGCTGGGTGTGGACCACGATACCGCGAGGCACGTCCGGAAAAGCTTCCTCAGCGAGTTCGGCACGACTCTGCGGGGCCTTATGCATCACCACGGGGTTCCGCCGGGGGAATACCTGGAGTTCGTGCACGACGTCCCGATTCCGGAGATAGTTCCGCCGAGGCCGGAACTGCGCCGGATGCTCTCCGGGCTTCCCGGAAGACGCGTGGTTTTCACCAACGGCTCGGAATCGTACGCCCGGCGGGTCCTGGAGGCTCTGGGCGTTTCGGACCTGATGGAAGGGATCTACGGGATCGAGTTCATGGAATACATCGCAAAGCCGTCGCCCTATCCGTACGCCAAGCTGCTGCGGGTTACGGGAGCCACGCCTTCGGCGTCCCTCTTCTGCGAGGACATCCGCGAGAACCTGCTCCCGGCTCGGGAACTCGGTATGTTCACTGTCTGGGTGGGAGGCCGGGAAGAGTCTTCCCCCGCCCATGCCGTGGTGAGCGACGTTTGCGATCTTCCGGGAGTCCTCCACAGATTCCTGGAGCCAAATTTTTCGGGAGGAAACCGATGACGGAGGAAAAGGGGAAGCGCAGGTACTGGAGACGGCGCCCCCGGCGTAAAGGGGCAGGGGCGGACGGAACCGTTCCGCCGCCGGACCCGCAGGCCACCTCGCCCGCGGGGGAGGGGGAGCCATCAGGAGAGGGGGAACCGCCCGGAGATGTGGCCGCCGCGGGAGAGGCGGGTTCTCCTCCTGCAGGGACGGCGTATAGCGAGCCGGGTGAAGCCCAGGAAGGCCAACCGCCGCCGGAGATCCTTGAAGTCGAGACGAAAGTCACGGGAGACGTGGCGGAGAAGAGCCGTCGACGCCGGCCGAGACGGCGCAGGGGGAAAGGGGGCCATCAGGCGCAGGCCGATTCGACGCCTGACGCCGTATCCATGGAAGGTGGAGTCGCGCCTGCGGTGGAAGGGACCGCCGCCGAGACGGAAAGCCCGCAGGAAGACGCCCAGGCCCATGCGCCCGACACGGAAGCGCATCAGGGCGAATCGGCGGGAGAGGGAAAGAAGGGGCGACGCCGCGGGCGGAGGAGGGGACGGCGCAAGGGCAAGGGGTCGCAGCCGCCCACGGCTGGAGAGACTGTTCCCGCGGCTCCCGCCCCCAGTGATGAGTTCAACGGTGGAGCTGAGGGGACTTCTCCCGAGGAGCATGCCCTCGTTCTCGAACCGATGGAGACAGCCGGGGCCGATGAGGAGGAAAGGGAGGAGACCGTTCCGGAGCCGGGCAAGGGGCCGAGGAAGGTCATGCTGATCGACGGCATGCACCGCGAGGAGATCCGCGTCGCCTTCGTCAGCGAAGGCATCCTCGACTACTTCGAGGTGGAGAACCAGAGACGGAAGGCATTCAAGGGGAACATATACAAGGGCAAGGTGGTCAACGTGGCCCAGGCGATCGAGGCGGCCTTCGTCGAGTTCGGCGGGGGAAGGCACGGATTCCTCCCCTTGAACGAATACTGCGGCGGCGCGCTCATGGAGAACCTGGGGACCTGGAACGAGGGGGACAAGCGGCCCCACCTGCGGCCCGGTACGGAGATACTCGTCCAGGTGACCAAGGAGGAGTCCTCCATCAAGGGCGCCGCGATCACGTCGTACATCAGCATCGCGGGGCGGTACCTCGTCATGATGCTTGGGATGAAGCGCTACGGGATCTCGAAGAAGATCACCGGCGAGAAGGAGCGGGAGCGGATCCGCAAGCATATGGAGAAGCTGGATTATCCCGACCACCTGGGGTTCATCGTGCGGACGGTGGGCGCGGGCCAGCCACTCAAGGACCTTAAGGCCGACCTTGAAAACCTGCTCAAGCTGTGGGACCGGACGGTCGCAGGGGCGCGCACCCAGAAGGCGCCCTCGCTGCTGTACGAGGAGCAGGACATAGTCGTCCGCACGCTTCGGGACAACTACTCTCCGGACGTGGCGGAAGTTCTGATGAACTCGGAGGACTCGTACCGGAAGGCGCAGGCGTTCTTCGACGTCTACTACCCGCAGCAGAAGCAGAAGCTCAAGGTCATCCGCCAGAAGCGCCCCCTGTTCTTCAGGTTCAATATCGAGGAACAGCTGGAGCGTGCGTGCGCACGGAAGGTTCCCCTGCCGTCCGGCGGGCACATAGTGATAGACCGCACCGAGGCGCTGTGGTCGATCGACGTCAACTCCGGACGATCCGCGAAGGACCGCGACATCGAAGACACCGCCTTCCGGACGAACAGTGAGGCGGCCGTCGAAACAGCTCGCCAGCTACGCATCCGGGACATGGGGGGCCTGATAGTCGTCGATTTCATAGACATGGAGAACCGGAGCCACATAAAGGACGTGGAGAAGATCCTCAAGGACGCGCTGAAGCGGGACAAGGCCAAGAGCGACGTATCCGCAATGGGCAAGTTCGGCCTGGTGGGGATAAGCCGCCAGCGGATGGGAATATCCTTCTACGACGTGACGCTTAAAGGGTGCGATACCTGCGGGGGAACGGGGGCCCTTCCCACCATGGACTCCATGATCGTCCGCCTGCTGCGCAAGGTCCAGAGCGAGCTGTCGCGGGATCAGGTGAACGAAGTGGCAGTGCGTGTTTCCCCCCCGCTCCTCGAGGCGCTGCTCAACCAGAAGCGCGAGGATGTGACCGTCCTGGAGAGGATGTGCGGAGGGCGCGTCGTTTTCGTTGCGGACCCAACGCTTGCCAACGGGTCGTTTTCCGTCGGAGAAGGAACGACTTGATATGACCCATGGGGTATGGAAGGCGTGATCGACCCCTCCGTCCAGGACCGGGCCACGCAGGACCGGCTGCACCGGCTCTGCAGGCGGTACATCAGGGTGTCTTTCTTCTGCCTCTCCCTCGGGCTGCTCCTGGGCGTCGCCATGCTGGCATTCGGCAACGACAACTTCCTGTTCGTCCACACACACCTGCTGCTCGTCGGGTTCGTCCTTTTCCTGATATACGGGATCGGTTTCAAGCTGCTCCCCACCATGTTCTTCGGCCTTCCGCGGGTCGCGAACATCGGCCTGGCGGAGGCGCAGTTCTGGCTGGCCGTCATCGGGCTGGCCGGCATGCTTGTCGGCGCGGTCATGCCGGTGGGGCTTGGGCTGGACCGGATATCCGTCCTTTTCGGTTTTATCGAGGCGGTTGCGGGAATCCTGTTTGCGGTCCTGATGGGAAAAACGATCGCCGGGAAGTGATTCCTACGGCAGGAGGGGTTCATCGGGGCGGTATGAACGGAAGCCGGATTTTCCCTCCGCCGTCAGGAAGAAATAGCGCCATTCCTCCCGCCACGACGGCAGCACTGCGAGCGCCTTACCCTGCCCCGTTTCCTCGAACCGCTGCAGCCGTTCCGTGTGGAAATGCCCCAGGATCACGAGGTCCATTCCGGCCGCGAACCGCCGCATGGCGAACTCGAGGCAGTCCCGCTCGGGGAAGGAACCCCTGTATCTGTGGTTCGTCCGCTTCAGATTCCTCTCCATCCAGTCGGCGAAGGGGAGGAAGACAGCCGGGGGGATGATGGAAACGGCGCCGAAGGAGAAGCGGTTCTTCGAGATGGCTTTCCAGAACCTGTAGGGGATGTCGGCCCGGTTGACCGTATCGCCGTGGGAAAGGTATATTTTCCGGCCCCCTACGGCCGCCAGCATCTCCACCTCCGCCACGGCGTCGAACGTTACCCCCTCGTGGTGTTTTTTGAGATAGAAATCCCTGTTTCCCTCCACGTAATATAGACGAAGGCCTCTGCGGCGGAGTTCCTGCAGGCGCGAGATGACCGGTTTCTGGAAACCGAAGGTGAGGCCGGAGCGTCCGAACCACAGGTCGAAGATGTCGCCCAGCAGGAAGACGGCGGCGTTCTCGTCCGCGGCTTTCTCCGCGAGTGCGACGAAGTTCCGTGAGTGCATGTCGTCCTGGTTCAGGTGGGCGTCGGACAGAAACACCGCCCGGTCCGCGGAGATCGAAACTTCTTTTTCCATATCGCCGAATACGATAGCACAAGATTCTTCCGGAGGGAGGCACTAGGAATGTCCATGCTCGCCGGGATCCGGGTGCTTGACCTTTCGCTGCAGCTGCCGGGGCCCTTCTGCACGCAGATGATGGCCGATCACGGCGCGGACGTGATCAAGGTCGACGAACCCGATCCGCGGGTCCGCAATCCATTCGCAGGCGAAGAGCCGGGACTCTCTCCGGCCGACAGGTACCTGAACCGCGGGAAGAAAAGCCTCACTCTCAACCTCAAGACGGAAGAGGGGAAGGAGGTTTTCCGGAAACTTGCCGCATCTGCAGACGTCGTCCTGGAAGGATTCAGGCCCGGGGTAACCGGGCGGCTCGGGGTGGACTATGCGAGTCTCTCTGCGATCAATCCACGCCTCGTGTACTGCTCCATCTCCGGCTATGGGCAGACCGGCCCGATGCGCAACGTCGCGGGGCACGATATAAATTACGTATCCTACGCCGGCATCCTGGGTCTT
>JAGVHM010000153.1 GCA_020056545.1 bacterium | reverse complement strand
TCCCGGTTCTAAGGTCCTAGAAGATCCTCGCTCAGGACCGTCCCTTGATCTCCCGGATCTCGCGGGAGCCCATACCCAGCGGGAGGGCGAACCGCCCGCGCCTGCCGTAAACGGCGCCAGGCGGCAATTCGTTTTCCCCCCCCTTCTCCCCTTCTCCCTCCATCGTCATGCCTCGGTCCCCTCCCGGCCCCGTCATCAGCAGCAGGCGGCCCCCCGGAGACAGGTACGGGACAAGGAGTCCGGCCGCCTCAGCGAGGGGGAGTGTCGCACGGGTCACGATCTGTTCGTACCGGCCGATCGCAAGGGGGGTCTTCGGAGTGAGCCTCCCCCGGACCACACAGGCGTTGGAGAGACCGAGCATCGAGCAGGCGCGGGAGAGAAACGCGCACTTCTTGGCGGATGACTCGAGAAGGACGACAGATGCCTCGGGGAGGGCGACCGCCAGGGGGATGCCGGGATAGCCCGCGCCGGACCCGAAATCCAGCGTCCGGCCGGGAAAGGGTGCAAACGACAATAGCAGGAGGGAATCGAGGATGTGCTTTACCGCCACCTCCTCCGGGGCGATGATCGCCGTTAGGCGGATCGACCGGTTCCACAGCAGCATTTCTTTCGCGTGAAGGAGAAGCATTTCCGCCGCCCCGGGCCGGATGGAGATTCCCTTCCCGGCGAGCACGTCCGACAGGAGCGCAACCGACAGCCGCTTTCCCGCCGCCTGCGTCATAGGGAAGCCGCTTCCGCCTTTCCGGGCCTATGTTCCACGTGGAACATCTGCTTTAACCTCCTGAATCACAACGCGGATTGGTCTTTCGCGCACCCAATCCGGCGATTCTTTAATTTTCCGTGGTGGGTTTCTGCGCCCTTCCCCGCTTCAGCGAAACCAGGAGGAGCGCCACCGCCGCCGGGGTCACGCCGGGTATCCGCTGGGCCTGACCTATGGACGCCGGGCGGACACGGACAAGTTTGTCCCGGACCTCGGTTGAAAGACCGTATACGGTTTCGAAAGGAAAATCAGGCGGAAAACGCAATCCTTCATTTTTGCTGAGTTTTTTCGCCTCCTCTTCCTGGCGTTGGATATATCCGTCGTATTTCACGGCGATTTCGGCCTGCTGCGCCACGGCCGGCTCGACACCGCGAATATCTTCGCAGCAGGAAAGCAGCATCGCCATCGAAACCTCGGGCCGGCGCAACAGCTCCGCGTACGTGATTCCCGGCCGGACCGTACCTCCCCCGGTCTCCTCCGCCGCCCGGCAGACCGGATGGCCGGAGGTTACGCGCGTCGCCGCCAGGCGGCGCAGGAAACCGGACAGCTCTTCCCGTTTCCTGCAAAACTCTCTGTACCTTTCCTCCTGGATCAGGCCCACGCGGTATCCGGTTTCGGAGAGCCGCAGGTCGGCGTTGTCCTCCCGAAGGAGCAGCCGGTACTCTGCCCGGGAGGTGAACATCCGGTACGGCTCTTTCGCCCCCTTGGTGACCAGGTCGTCGATCAGGACTCCGATATAAGCGTCCGCCCGGCCCAGGATCACCGGAGAATTCCCCTGCGCTTTGCGGGCCGCGTTGATCCCTGCGATGATCCCCTGGGCCGCCGCTTCCTCGTACCCGCTTGTGCCGTTGATCTGCCCGGCATGAAAGAGGTTTTCAACGGTCTTGGTCTCAAGTGAGGGGTGGAGCTGGACCGGGTCGACGAAATCGTATTCGATTGCGTACCCCGGCCGCACGATCTCCACTTGCTCCAGTCCCGGAATCGTCCGCAGCATCTTCACCTGTATGTCGTACGGAAGGCTTGTGGATACCCCGTTGGGGTAGTATTCCGCGGTTTCCAGTCCCTCCGGCTCCAGGAATACCTGGTGCCGCTCTTTCCCGGCGAAGCGTACCACTTTGTCTTCGATCGATGGGCAGTACCTCGGCCCGATCCCCTGGATCACACCGGAATACAGGGGCGACCTGGAGAGCCCGGAGCGGATCGCCTCGTGCGTCTGCGCATTCGTGTACGTCATGTAGCACGGGACCTGCGGACGGTCTATCCTCTTGTTATCAAAAGAAAAAGGTGTCGGCTCCGGGTCGAAATCCTGGCGGATGGTGCGGGAAAAATCTATCGTTTTCCCGTCCAGGCGCGGGGTGGTCCCGGTCTTGAGCCTCCCCACTGAAAACCCCAGGTCCCGCAGAGAATCGGAGAGCTTCATGGAGGGGAAGTCGCCCGCCCGCCCCGCCGGAAAGTTGACCATCCCGATGTGGACAAGCCCTTTCAGGAACGTCCCGGTGCAAAGGATGACGGTCTTCCCCCGGTACCGGACGTTGAGGTTCGTCTCAACCCCGACCGCCTTTCCCCCTTCCGCAATGATGGCGTCGACCATCGCCTGCTTGACGTCCAGGCCGTATTCGCTTTCAAGGACCCGCTTCATCCGGAGCCTGTAGAGCTGCTTGTCCGCCTGGGCGCGGGAGGAGCGGACCGCCGGCCCCTTGCTGGTGTTCAGTTGCCTGAACTGTATCCCCGTCGCGTCTATGTTCTTCGCCATCTCGCCGCCCAGCGCGTCGATCTCGCGGACCAGGTGACCCTTGGCCAGCCCTCCTATCGCGGGGTTGCAGGACATAAGCCCGATGGCGTCCGCGTTGATCGTCAGCAGAAGTGTGCGGCATCCCATCCTTGCCGAGGCCAGTGCCGCCTCGCAGCCGGCGTGTCCTCCTCCGACGACAACCACATCGTATTCGGTCGGATAATCGTAATGCAAAACGGTCACTTCCCTCCCGTGTTCCACGTGGAACGTCTCCGTTCGCCCCCTACTTCCCGATGCAGAAAGTGCCGAATATGGTGTTTAAGACTTCCTCCGGCGCGATCTCGCCGGTGAGCTCGGAGAGCGCCAGTACCGCCTCGCGGACGTCCGCGGCGATAAATTCCAGGGAGAGCCCCTCCCCCGCCGCCCTCCCCGCCCGCTCCAACGCCGCGACAGCTTTCCCCGCGGCGGCCACATGCCTCAGCCGGGTCATCGGGGCTTCCGCAAGAACCGCTCCTCCCCCGGGGAGCAGCTCCCGTGCCATCGCGGCCAAAAGCCCCTCCACCCCTTCCCCGGTTTTCGCGGATACGGAGAGATTTCCCTTTCGGCCCGGACCGGCGAACCCTTCGCCGGTTTCGGCGACAGGGAGATCGGACTTGTTTCGAAGGAGCATGTGCGGAAGCGTCGCGACCTCGGCGTACGCCTGCCGGTCGTCTTCGCGAGCCGGCCGGCTGCCGTCCAGGATGAAAAGCGCAAGGTCCGCCCCCGACAGGATTTCCCGTGTCCGCCGCACCCCTTCCCGCTCCACCGGATCCGCCGTTTCCCGCAGGCCCGCCGTGTCGATCAGCCGAACCGGCACCCCCGACAGGTTCAGTTCCCCGGAAAGGTAGTCTCTCGTGGTCCCTGGGACATCGGTGACTATTGCCCGCTCCTCTCCCAGGAGCCTGTTCAGAAGCCGGGATTTCCCCACGTTCGCCACGCCGGCAATGGCCACGGTCGCACCATCCCGGAGGAGGTGTCCGAGATCAAAGGAAGCGATCAGCCGGGACAGCGCAACGACCATTTCAGATACCCGTTCTTTGGCTTGTGCGATGGACAAGGGGGCGATGTCCTCCTCGTCGGAGAAGTCGATGGACGTCTCCAGCAGGACGAGCAGGGAAAGCAACCGCTCCCTTAATGGGACAACGGCGTCCCGAATCCCGCCCTTTAGCTGGCGCAGCGCGGCGCGGGCGGAAGCCGCCGTCCTCGCCGCGATCAGGTCGCAAAGCCCTTCCGCCTGCGTCAGGTCCATCTTTCCGTTCTCGAATGCCCGTCTGGAGAATTCCCCCGGCATCGCCGGCCAGGCTCCCATCGCGCACGCCGCCTCCGCCGTTTCCCCGAGGACGAAAGGGTTTCCGTGAAGATGGATCTCGACGACGTCCTCCCCAGTGAAGCTGTGCGGGGCGGGGAAGAAGACGACCATGCCCGTATCGATATCCTCGCTGGATGTGTTGCGTACCGAGCAGACGGACAGGGTCCTTGGAGGATGTGCGGACGGGCTTGTCCCCGTGAGCCGTGAAGCGATAGAAAACGCGCCGGGGCCGGACAGCCGCAGGACCGATATGGCTCCCGGGCCCGCCGGGGTCGCGGGTGCGACGATGGTCGATCCGGCGACCCGCTGCAAGCCGTTTCCGGCGCCTGCAGGGTGGCGGTTGCCGTCCGCCGGATGCCCGTTCACGGCCGGAAGCGCGGCGCCGCGCCTACGCGGGCGTGGCTTTG
>JAGVHM010000108.1 GCA_020056545.1 bacterium | reverse complement strand
GTCGCCGGGCCCATCGTCGGCCTCAAGGTCCGGGCAGCTACCGGAGCCTGGCTGAACTCCTTCTACATCCTTGCGGCGGCCTGCGCGGTGGGCATCCTCGTGATGCTCATCACCAAGGCACCGACGAAGACGGAGTAGTCGCGTTACCGTCGCTTCAGGCGTAACGTACGGAAACGGAAAGAGCCCTCTGGAAACAGGGGGCTCTTTTTATTATGAGCTTTCCCCGCATCCACCGCGCTTGCCCGCCGGGGACGTCTGTCGGATAATGAAGCAATCCGATAGGCGACGGGTCGAAGGGGGCGATGGCGGAAGACGGCACGCAGGCCGGTGGGGGCGGTGCATCTCTGCCTGAGAGCAACATTATCGAGGGGTTCGACCGGCTTGAGGCGGCGAACCGGCTCTTCGGCGCAGAGTGCAACCCGGACATCATCAAGAAGACCGGGAAGAACGACCCCTTCATCGTCCGGGAGCCCCCATCGCGACGCCGGATGCTCTCCATCTGGCGGGACCTCTTCGCGAACCGCATCGGACCGGAAGAGCTGCTCTCGCTCCTCTCCCACGAAGTCCACGGTTTCATGCACAGTGACGCCCTGCTCCTTTTCGCGAAGGACCGGCTTATCTACGATTGTCAGGTGTGCCAGGGGGAAGAGACGTTGGGACACCTCACGCTTTCCCTGTACCGGGAGCGGGATCCGATCCTGCCGTTTCTCCCGTTCCCGACACGCCCCGGCCACAGGATCGTCTACATCGATGGGATCTCCCTGACACGCCAGAGCTCCGGATACGCCTCTTCCCTGTTCCGGTACTACGAGGAGCTGTTCGGCCGGCTCGGATACCACCAGTTCCGCCTGAAGGCCTCCCTCTCCGTGGGAAAGTATTACTGGGCGAAGGAGGGGTTCGATTGCCTTGACGAATCCGGCGTCGCGAAGATGAGGACACGGATTGAGGCCCTTGTCCGGTCGAAGGGCCTGCCGGTGCGGGATTGGGAGATCGACCGGCTGAACCACACCTACGACATCGCGCTCTTCCGCAGGGACATTAAAATCCAGGTCTACCGGGACCGAAAGGGGTATTACGCCCTCGAGAAAGACACCGAACACACCGAGGAATTCCTCCTGCCCCTCGGAAAGGCGTTTCTCCTATCGTCGGCCCCGTGGGACGGATACAAGGTCATCTACACGGATACCCCGCGCCGGACCGGATTCGTCTACTCCGACCGGTACCTGGAGCACAAGACGCGCCCTGGCCATGTCGAAAATCCGAAGCGCCTGGAAGCGCTCCTCGCGGCGGTCGACCGGAACGGCCTCAGGGACAGCCTGGTGTTTCTCAAGCCGTACCACGCCGACCCGGAAATCCTGGGGAAGGTCCACGACGAGGCGTACATCGAGTCGTTCAGGACGGCAGTGGCGGACGGAGCGGATCACTTCGATACGCGCGACTGCTCGATCTCGCCGCAGAGTTTCGACGCTGCGCTCCTGGCCGCGGGGGGCGTCATGGCGGGGGTGGACGCCGTGATGAACCGCAGGGTGGAAAACGTCTTCTGCGCGGTCCGGCCGCCGGGGCACCACGCGTCGCGGAAACAGGCGATGGGCTTCTGCTTCATCAACAACGTGGCGGTCGGGGCGGCATACGCCAGGGCGGCCTACGGCGTCGAACGGATCTTCATCCTCGACTGGGACGTCCACCACGGGAACGGGACCCAGGATCTCTTCGAGGAGGACCCTCTCACCTACTTCTGCAGCTTCCACGAGCATCCTACATTCTGCTTCCCCGGGACCGGAAGAAGGATGGAGCGGGGGAAGGGGCAAGGAGAGGGGACGACCCTGAACATACCGTTGCGCCCCCATTCAGGTGACGCGGAGCTGATCGAGCTGTTCGACCGGGAGGTCGTTCCCGAGATCGACCGGTTCCGGCCGGATCTGATCCTGATCTCCGCCGGGTTCGACGGCCACCGGGACGACCCCATCGCCGACATCGAGCTGACGGAACAGTCCTATGAATACATGACCCGGAAGATCTGCGAAGCGGCGGACCGGCATTGCGGGGGGAGGGTCGTATCCGTTCTCGAAGGAGGGTATCACCGCCCCGCCTTCGCTTCGGCCGCCATCGCCCATCTGAAGGCGCTTCAGGGAAGGAACTAGTGTACCGTCTCGCAAATGGCTTGAAGCACCGAGAGCGTCGATGCGCCGCTCTCCGCGCGGCACCCTACTTAAGGACGGGAGGAACTCATGTTCGTCGGAAAGAGGATGACGAAAAAGGTGATCGTGGTCGCGCCGGAGGACACGCTGAAGCGTGCGGCGGACCTTCTGGCGGATAACAGGGTCCACCGGCTGCCGGTCGTCAAGGACGGCAGGCTCGTCGGGATCGTATCCGATTCGGATATCCGCAACGCGGCGGTGCGCGATTCCTCTCCGGGCGACACCCCGGGGACCAGGACCGTAGGCGAGATCATGACCCGGGAAGTCATCACGGTGACTCCCTGGGACACGGTTGAGGACGCCCTGCTCGTTCTTCAGAAAAAACGGCTTGGATCCCTCCCGGTCGTCGATGCAAACCGCGTCGTCGGGATCATCACCAAGGCGGACGTCCTGGCGGCGCTGATCGAGACGCTGGACATCGAGGGGATCGGGGCCAGGATAGAGATCATCCTCCCAAGGGACACAGACTCGTTGCGGAAGCTTGTCGACCTGATCGACGGGAAGGGAATCGAGGTCCGTAGCCTCGTCCTGGCGCCCCACGGCGACCGG
>JAGVHM010000116.1 GCA_020056545.1 bacterium | reverse complement strand
AGACCAGGACGCCTTCGCGCTGAACAGCCAGCTGAAAACGGCAAGGGCGGTCGCCGCGGGCGTCTTCGCGGAGGAGATCGTCCCGGTCGTCATCCCGAAGCCCAAGGGGGGGGACATCGTCGTCGACAGGGACGAGCACCCCCGGGCGAACAGCACGCTGGAAGGGTTGGCGAAGTTAAAGCCGTCGTTCCGGGCAAACGGCACGGTGACCGCCGGAAACGCATCCGGCGTCAACGACGGGGCGTGCGCCCTGCTCGTCGCCTCGGAAGAAGCGGCCAAGGTGCATGGCCTGACCCCTAAGGCGCGGATCGTCGCCGTGGCTGTCGCCGGGGTGCCGCCGCGGACGATGGGAATGGGCCCTGTCCCGGCGACGCGCAAGGTGATGGCGATCGCCGGTCTGAGTCTGGACAAGATGGACGTGATCGAGCTTAACGAGGCGTTTGCCGCGCAGGGGCTCGCCGTGATGCGGGAACTGGGGCTGGCCGACGACGACCCCCGGGTGAATCCCAACGGCGGGGCGATCGCCCTGGGGCATCCGCTCGGGATGAGCGGCGCGCGCCTGGTCGCAACGGCCATGTACCAGTTGCAAAGGATAAAGGGACGCTACGCCCTGTGCACCATGTGCATCGGCGTGGGGCAGGGGATCTCATTGATCATGGAGCGCGCTTGAGCCGGTCCACGAACCCGGCCAGGGCTTCCTTTTCCCAGATGTCCGCCGCATTTTCAGGCCGGAGCGGGTTCAGGCTGGTGATGCGGATCCGGAGGTCGTTCCCCTGGTTAAGGAGATCCGAAATCTGCCGTGTCATCATGGCGGGGTTGATCTTGGTGAGCCGTACGCCCTTCTCCGTCACGATATCCCTACAAACGGGTCCCGAGGCCCTGTTCCTTCGGGGAGATTTGGACATAGATCGGGGGGCGGTCGACCCGCCCCCCATTCCCGGCTATTCACTACCGTTGCTGGAGCGTCTCGTATGAGCGGTACTTGATCGCCTTCTGGGCGGCCTTGGCCGGCTCCGAGGTCATGTCCTTCATCCCGTCGAGGCTGTCTTTATATCGGTTCGCATGGTCCATCTCGGCGCGGACCTCGGGCGACGCCGGGGCCGCTGCCAGGCCTTTCGCGGCCTTTACGAGCAATTCCTTCGCTTCCTCTTTTTTCCCCTTGTCGGCAAGCCGTGCGGCTTCCTGCACAAGCACGCTGGACTCCGCCACCGCCTTCCTTTCCTGCACCGACCGGTCGAACCCCTCCCGATAGGTGCGCTCGTCGCGAACGAGTTCGAGGGATACGGCCTGCGCGGAAGCTGTTACCATCTTCGAATTTACCGGGTCGCGGTATCGGAGCGACACCTCGCCCACATCCCGCAGCCCGGTTCGTTCTCCGGCCACGTTCAGGTTGGCGAAAACGGTCCGACGCTCGCCCGCGGAAAGATCGCCAAGGCGGATGATGTAGGAGTCGCCGTCGCGCCGCCAGTCGCGCCCGATCACCGAGCCGAAGCGGCAGTCTTTCTTAAGCCGGATGATGATCTCGACCTCGGAAGCGGCCGTCCGCGACGCAGTATTGAACTCGGAGGTCAGCGCCGCCACGATCCGCTCTGGATCGCCGAGGTAGCGGTAATTCCCGCCGCCGCCCCCGGCGACCATCGTCATCAGCTCCTCATCGAAATCGTTGCCGACTCCGAACGTGGAGACGGAGATCCCCTTTTCCGACATGACCGCCGCCAGCTCCCGCAGGTTGCCCCGGCTGGTCACTCCACGGTTGGCCAGCCCGTCCGAAAGCAGAAGGACACGGCTCAAGGTTCCCCTGCGCTGTCCGGACTTCGCCTGCCGGAGCCCTTCCTCCAACCCGCCGGATAGGAAGGTCGCACCGCCCGGATACAGCCCGGCTATGATCCGGTGGAGTTCCGCCCGGTCCCGCCCAACTGGACGCGCCGGCCACGGGATCCGCACGTTATGGTCGTATGCCACGATGGAGAGGATATCGTCCGGTCCCATCATGTCCACGAGCTGGTGAGCAGCCGTCTTGACGAAGTCGAGCTTGCGCGCCTCCGACATCGATCCGCTCCGGTCGATGACGAGAGCGAGGTTCAGCCTGGGGCGGTCGTAATGGATCGCCGGGGCATCGGGAGCGACCACCTGAATCTGGATCGTCCCGTCGCCGGGGCCGGGGATGAGCACCCTCCGGTTCTCCGACCGGACGTCGAGCGAGAGGGGTGCCGCCGAGGCGCACGCCGCGCCGAGAATCAGGGTCGCCAGCGCCAGTGCCAGCGCTTTGATGGTTTTGCCGATCCGCGTCGATTTCATGATGATTCTCCTTTTCTGACAGGATGGATTTTCAGTTCCCCCCCCCATATACCCGGCCCGGCCGCCGATTATTCCCGATCGATCGATTTCTTTTTCCGCCGGGAATATTTTCCCCGCTCGTGTGGTATAGAGAGTGAAGGATGGGCGCGGATCACGATGTGGAAAAAGACGAAAGCCTTGCCGTGCTGGCGGCGGCTGGCGACCGGCGCGCATTTGACGCGCTTGTGACCCGCCACCGGCAGGCGGTTTACCGCCTTTGCTGGGCGGCGACGGAAAATCATGCCGACGCCGACGATGCGGCGCAGGAGACCTTCGTGCGGGTGTTCCGGTCGCTGCCATCCTACGATCCGGCGAGGCCGTTCGGCCCGTGGCTTCGGAAGATCGCGTGGAACTGCGGCTTGAACGTTCGCCGCTACGGGAACGCAGGGGTGCACGGGATTGCCGATGCCGATGCGTCCGAGGCGGTCGATCATGCGCCCGGCCCCGAGGAATCGGCGGCGGGAAACGAAGAGAGGCAGCGGGTGGCGGGCGCGATGGCGGCGCTTCCTGCCGAACTTCGGACGGTGATGGTGATGCGGGCGGTCGAGGGGCTTTCCTACGCCGAGATCGCCTTGGTGGCGGGGATTCCGTCGGGCACGGTGATGTCGCGTCTCTCCCGCGCCCGGAAGAGGCTGCTGGACGCGCTGGGGACGGGGTCCGGAGGAGGTTCGTGATGGATTGCCGGGAAACACAGAGGCATTTGACCGCGTTCCACGATGGGGAACTGCCCGATGCCGACCGTGCCCGTGTGGAAGACCATCTGCGCGGCTGCCCGGAATGCGTCCGGCTGCGAGACGACCTGGCGAGGGCCGATGAGGCTGCCGGGGTGCCCGATCCGGGGCCGGGCTACTGGGACCGGTTCAACGCCCGCGTGGCCGATCGTATCGAACGGGAAGCGGAAGGCCCGAAAGTGTCAGTCCTCCGGCCGAAACAGGGTTGGGTGAGGCAGCAGTTCCGCTTTCTCGTCCCCGCCGTGGCGGCCGCCGCGCTGGTCATGACGGTCGTCCGGTACGGCGGGCAAAGCCCCGTCGCCCCGGTGCAGACAGTCCCGCCTGCGGTGGCGGTCAAGGAAAAGCCGGCGTTGGATCCGGCGGGGCAACGCGTCGCGAAAGCGGATATTGAACCCCCTGCCGCGAAAAAGACGGAAGACGCAGCGGTAACCCGAAGCGTGCCGGCGGAAACCTATCGGGCCGCCGAAGCTCCGGCTGTACCGCTGCCCACCGAGGTTCAGGCCCCGCCGCCGCCCGCCATTTCAAAGGAAAGATTCCCCGCCGCAGCGCGCGAGGAGCGGTACAGCTTGGCCGATCGTTACCGGTCGGAAGAGAAAGAGCATGCCTTGCAGGATCGCGCGGCCGCAGCCGCTCCGGCAACGGAACCGCAGCTTGCCTCCAAGGCGGAATCGGCTTCCGGGACGATGATGAGGCGCGATGTCTCCCCATGTGAGAAGGTTTCAATGCTGGTCATACAGAATCGCTTAAGGGATGCGGAAGCCGCCCAGCGGGAATGCCTTGCGCACGATTCATCGGCTTTCACCCAGGAAAAGAATCTCATATTCCTGGCCGAGTTGCTCGACCGGCAGGCTCGCTTTACCGAAGCCGACGCGGTCCTTGCGGAAGTTAATAGGCAGTTCCCGAAAAGCCGGCTGCTGGACCGATACCACCAGAAGCGGCCGATGGTGCAGAACCAGCAGATGCCGGTCCCGGCTACCCGTTGACCAACATTTCTCACAGGGGTTAGTCAACTCTTCCTATCCAAGAAATACTTCCTATCCAGGAAAGTCTGCCAGACATCGAGACCCGGAGCGTCGATCTTTATCTCTCCCTCTTCCCGTGGGCGAAGTTCCGAAACGTGAAGACGCAGGTGTGGATCGCCATCTCGGTCTTCGTACTGGTGGCCATCATCAAGAAGCGGCTGAATCTGAACCTGAGCCTCTACACGATTCTCCAGATTCTGAACATCCCCGTATTCGAGAAAAAGCCTATAATCCAGATACTTGCTAACTCCGCACATCAAGACTTGTTCCCCGAACCAGACAACCAGTTGAAATTGTTCACATAGCAGCTGGAGACTCGTGATATAAAACAAAAGAAAATCGGATGAACGTTATAGGTAAAAAACGGAAGGAGGTGGTGGTAGAGGGCGAGCACAGGGAACCTTCTGGTTTTGCTGTTTTTATGGTCGGGTTTTTGTT
>JAGVHM010000085.1 GCA_020056545.1 bacterium | reverse complement strand
GGAGGGGGGACTCCGTTCGTGGCTCGCCGGGCGGTCGTTCCCAAATCGCCCGTCTGCGCTTAACCTCACTGCGCCCCCCTCCTGCGGCGGCTCCGCCGGACTCTCCTGCTGTATGCGCCTTCCGTCTGCGCCGACAGCCGGGCGGCGTGGTAAGGTAGGGGCATGCGCGTTCTGGGGATAGAGAGCTCGTGCGACGACACGGCGGCCGCGGTCTATGACGCGTCCGCGGGGCTGCTGTCGAACGTCGTCGCTTCGCAGGTTTCCGTGCACGAGGCGTACGGCGGCGTGGTCCCGGAGCTGGCCTCGCGAGAGCATATCCGGTCCATCGTCCCGGTGGTGGAGCAGGCGCTCGCGGCGGCCGGGTCGTGCCAGGGGGAGATCGACGGCATAGCTGCGACGGCGGGGCCGGGCCTTATCGGGTCGCTGCTTGTCGGCCTGTGCTTCGCCAAGTCGCTCGCATACGCGTTGAAAAAGCCGATCCTGGGCGTGGATCACCTGGAAGCCCACCTCTTTGCGATATTCCTGGAGCGGCAGGTCGATTTTCCCTACGTTGCGCTCCTGGTGTCCGGCGGGCACACTTCCCTGTTCCGGGTCGAAGGATTCGACAAGGTCGTGTTCCTCGGGGGGACGCGCGACGACGCGGCGGGGGAAGCGTTCGACAAGGCGGCGAAGCAGATGGGGCTTGGGTATCCAGGCGGTGTCGCGATCGACCGGCTCGCGCGGGATGGAGACCGGGCGTGCTTCCCCTTTCCGAGGGCATGGCTGTCGCAGGAGTCCGCCGATTTCTCCTTCTCGGGGCTTAAAACCGCTCTCCGGGTCTTTCTCTCCTCGGCGGAAGGGAAAGCCGCGCGCCAGGAGGATATAGCCGCTTCTTTCCAGGAAGCGATTGTGGAGGTCCTTGTCGGGAAGACGCTCGCCGCCGCGAAGCGGGAGCGGATCCCCCGCGTGGTGCTCGCCGGCGGTGTTTCCGCCAATTCGCGTTTGCGGGCGAAGGCGGATGAGGATGGAAACCGCGCAGGGATCGAGGTGCACTTTCCCTCCCGGGCCCTTTGCACCGACAACGCGGCGATGGTGGCTTTCCTGGGAGAGCGCCGAATGTCCGCAGGGCACGCATCCGGCCTGGATCTCAATGTCTATGCCGCGTCCCGTTTTTCGCGCTGAGATTTCCACTTCATGAAATGGGACACGAAACACCCACGGCAGTTGCTCTCGGAGCTTGGGCTTGCGCCCAGGAAGGCGCTCGGGCAGACCTTTCTCCACGACAGGAACCTCGCACGGAAGATCGTGTCGCTCGCCGTTGCGATGGGGCCACCTTTCCTCGAGATCGGCCCGGGGCTTGGAGCTCTCACGGATCTTTTCGCGGAGGCCGGGGAAAAGACGGCGGCTGTCGAGGTGGACCGGGGGCTCGCGGCATTTCTGCGCGGCAGGTACGAAGGAACCGCCGTGGAAGTGGTGGAGGCGGATTTTCTTGCGCTGACGGACAGCGACCTGGCGCAGCGGTTCCCGGGTGGCGGGACAGTGGTGGGGAATCTGCCGTACTCCATCTCCTCCCCGATCCTTATCCGGCTGATTGCCCTGCGGGAGACCTTTCCCCGGGCGGTCCTCATGCTGCAGAAGGAGGTGGTCGATCGGCTTTGCGCCCCGCCGGGGGGAAAGGAGTACGGAATCCTGTCGGTCTACCTGTCCGCTCTCGCCGGGGCGAAGGAAGAGTTCAAGGTCAGGCGGACCTGCTTCTCGCCGTCCCCGGACGTCGACTCCGCCGTCGTCTCGGTCCGTTTCAGGCCCGGGATTCCCGGAGAAATCGTCCGCAGTTTGCAGACGGTTGTGCGGGCCGCTTTCGCGCAGCGGCGAAAAACGTTGCGCAACGCCCCTGTTCCGTTCCTCGCCGGGGGAGCCCCCGAGTGGTGCGATCTGCTGGCCGTGGCGGGGGTCGATCCCTCCGACCGCGCGGAGACCGTCGCTCCCGACACATACATGGAGATGGCTCGCGCGCTTGCCCGGCGTGGAATGTAGTGGACAATGCCTTTGGCCGCCCAATACAATTGAGCGGACATGGGCGATCGGATAAATCCCCGCTACATTGCGATCGAAGGGCCGATCGGGGTCGGCAAGACCTCGCTGGCCAAGATCCTGGCAAACCAGTTCGGCTGCCGGTTGGTGCAGGAAGAGGTAGGCCACAACCCGTTCCTCGAGCGTTTCTACGAAAACCCGCGGAAATACGCCTTCCAGACCCAGCTTTTCTTCCTGCTTTCCCGCTACCGTCAGCAGCGGGAGATGGCCCAGGGAAATCTCTTCGATAAAGGCGTGGTTTCGGACTACGTCCTGGCGAAGGACAAGATCTTCGCGCTCATAAACCTGGAGGACGACGAGATCGCCCTCTACGACTCGATCTACAAGCTCCTCGTGCCGACCGTCCCACGGCCCGACCTTGTCATCTACCTGCAGGCCCGCCCCGAGGTCCTTCTGAACCGGGTCCGCAAGCGCGGCGTGGAATACGAGCGGAACATTTCGCTTGACTACCTTAAAACGCTCAGCGATGCTTATAACGAGTATTTTTTCCACTATAACGAGACTCCGCTCCTTGTCGTCGGCACGAGCGAGATCGATTTCGTGGAAAGCCCCCGCGACCTTGAACATCTCGTGAGAGAAGTCAAGAGTGTGAAACGCGGGACGCAGCACTACATACCGCTGGGATCCAGGTAACACCGGACCAAGACGGGATCGTCGGGAAACGCGGGGAAGCTGGGTTAGACAGCGCCCCCGCAGGCCATGGAAGCGATATGCGGCCTTCCGGAAACGATTCCGGGAGGCATTTTTATTTGAAAAAAACCACCATCGTCGACATCGCCCGGATGAAGTCGGAAGGGCGCAGGATCGTGATGATCACCGCGTACGATGCGCTCTTCGCGAAGATCTTCGACGAGGCCGGCGTGGACATCATCCTCGTGGGGGATTCGCTGGGGCAGGTGGTGCTGGGGCTGCCGAACACACTGGGCGTGACCATGGAGGACATGGAGCGGCACACCGGCGCGGCGGCGAGGGGACGCAAGCGGGCATATCTCATCGCCGACATGCCGTTCCTCTCCTTCCAGGTCTCCCCGCAGGAGGCGATACGGAACGCGGGGAGGCTTCTGCAGGCGGGCGCGGAAGCGGTGAAGCTGGAGGGAGGGCGCAACGTCGAGGCGGTGATCCGCGCCATC
>JAGVHM010000054.1 GCA_020056545.1 bacterium | reverse complement strand
GGTGATGCGCCCGCCCTCCTTGCCGTACTTGATCGCGTTGTCTGCAAGGTTCGACACGGCCAGCGTCAGCTTGCGGATGTCCGCCCGCAGGGTGACGTCCTCCCCATGGACCGCAAGGATCTTCCCGGCGCGCTCGGCCGCCGGCCGGTGAAGGCCCGCGACGCGTTCGAGAAAGGCGGCGAGCGGGACCTCCTCGATTTCCAGCGGAGCCTGCCCGGACTCCGCCCTCGACAGTTCCAGGAGGTCCTCGATGAGTCGGTCCATCCGGAGCGCATTCGTATAGGCGATCGAAAGAAAGGATGGGTCGACCGGCGCCCCTTCCTTGAGCGCGTCCTCCATCGCTTCCAGGTATCCCCTGATGTTCGTCAGGGGGGTCCGCAGCTCGTGCGAGGCGTTCGATACGAAATCGCTCTTTATCAACGCCAGCCGCTTCTCCTCGGTGACATCCCGCAGGGTGAGCAGTAGGTCCGTCCCCTGTTCCCCCGAGGACCGGACCGTGACCCCGACGAGGCGCACAATCCGATCCCCGGTGCGGGAGGGGATGAACGCTTCCCTTGGAGCCGGATTCTCTCCCTTGATCCAGCCGTCGATGAACGCCAGGACCTCGGGGTGGCGGATCGCTTCGGCAACGGGGCGCCCCTCCGGCGTAGCGCCGGCCGTCCCCAGGATTTTCGCGGCTTCGCGGTTCAATATCCGGGCCGTGCGGTCGGAGGCGATTACGACGACTCCTTCGGACAGGCTCTCGAAAATAGTCGCCAGCCGGGCCTTCTTCGCCTCGAGCGCGGAGATGGTCCGTTCGAGCCGGGAAGCCATTGTATTCATCGCTTCGGCAAGCGTATCCAGCTCGTCCCCGGTTCCGACCTGGATGCGCGTCCCGAAATTCCCCGACGCCAGCTCCCTTGCGGCAACGGTCATCTCCTTCAATGGCCCCGTTACGCGCTTCGCCCGCACCGCGGTCCCGGCGAGCATCAGCAGGAATGCCGCAATTCCCGTCCCCCAGGTGATCGTGCGGATCCGGTCGAGCCGCCGGGAAAGGAGGGTGACCGGTATCGACGTTCGGGCGACCCCAGCGATGCGTCCGCCGGAGAGGATCGGGATCGCAAGGTATCTCTCTTCTTCGCCCACGGTGATGCTGCGGCGCAGGGAAACGCCGGGTTTGCCGGAGAGCGCCGCCTGGACCTCGGGCCGGTCGGCGTGGTTCTCCATTTCGCGGACCCTGGTCGCCCCGACGGTCGAGTCCGCTACCACTATCCCGTCGGGAAGAATGATCGTGAGCCGGATCTCCAGGTCCTTGCCGAGCCGGTCGCCCTCCTGCGCGATCATCTCCCGGTCCGGCGCAGGGGCATCGAGGAGCGGGCGGAACATTTCCGATATCAGGCGGGCCTGCCGCTGGAGGTTGCCGTCCACCTCGTCCGACGCGTATTTCCGGAACTGGAGATACCCGGCCGTCCCCGCGAAGGCGAGGGCGGCGCCGGTGATCACGAAATAGGTGAGGAAGAATTTCGTCGCGATGGAGAGTCGGGCCGGCACTCAATCCTCCCTCAACTTGTATCCCACGTCCTTGACCGTCTCGATCGCTTCCGACAGGAACGGGATCTTCCGGCGGAGCTTCGCGATATGAACGTCGACCGTGCGGTCGATGACGTGCGTTCCTTCCCCCCAGGCTTTCTTAAGGATCGATTCCCGGGTGAGGACCCGGCCGGGGGCGGAAAGGAGCGCCTGGAGGATTCGGAATTCCTTCGACGTCAAGGAAACGGGTTTCCCCTTGAAGCGGACCTCGTGGCGGGCCACGTCCAGCCGCAGGCCGCAACAGTCGTAAACGTTTTCTTCCGGTTCCTCCGGGTCCTTCCGGCTGCGGCGGAAGATGGCCTTGATCCGCGCCACGACCTCGCGCGGGCTGAACGGCTTGGGGATATAGTCGTCGGCGCCCAGCTCCAGCCCCACGATACGGTCGGTCTCGTCCCCCTTCGCGGTGAGCATCGCCACCGGGGTCCGGGCGATTTCCCGGTCGGCGCGGATTTTCCTCAGGAGTTCCAGCCCGTCCATCTTCGGCAGGAGGATGTCGAGCAGGATCAGGTCCGGTTTTTCCGCCCGGGCCTTCGAAAGGCCCTCCTCGCCGTCGCGGGCGAGCAGAGGGATGAAACCTTCCTTTCGAAGGTAGTGGGCCAAAAGATCCCGGATCTCCTTCTCGTCCTCGACGATCAGGATGGATCGGGTCATGGGCGGTACTCCCCCGGGACGACGATCCGCAGGGATTTCTCCGTCATCTCGAAGCGGACCGGAAGGGGGCCCAGATATTCACCGTCCACCTGGGCGGCGGAGGGAAACCGGGAGCGCACGAAAAGGGAGGTCGCCTCCCGGACGAAAACCGCAGGGGAGGCAGTGTGCCTTCCCCTCAGGGCGTCGAGGGCGAACCGCACTATGGCCAATCGCCCCGATTTCCGGAGGGCCACGACCTGGAAGGTGGCCGAGGAAAGGTTTCCCGCGGGGGCTATCGTCACGCCGCCCCCGTATTTCCTGCCCCTGGAGACGATGACGGACTGCACTTCCATCCGTTCGCGGTCGGGGAACTCCAGCCACAGCGTGGGCTGCGCGCGAAGCAGGTGGCGCGCTCCCGCGAGCATGTACGCCCCGATCCCCAGGATGTTTTTTCCGCGGTGCCCCATTCTCTCCAGTACCTCCGCGTCGAACCCGGCGGACGCCAGCAGCACGAAATACCGTCCGTCCGCGCGGGCGAGAGGTATCTCGATCGTGTTTCCCCCGGAGAGAAGGGCAAGGCATCCATCGACCGTCCCGGGGAGCCCGATTTCATCGGCGAAAACGTTTCCGGTCCCGTGCGGGACGACGAGAAGCCTGGTCGTACTCCCCGCCAGCCCGTTCGCCGTTTCGTTGATTGTCCCGTCTCCCCCGACCGCAATGACCGTTTCCGCCCCCGCGTGGGCCGCCTCCCTCGCCATGAGGGTCGCGTCGCCGGGCCCCGATGTGTTCAGGATTTCGAAGGGGATCCTCTGCCCGGAGAGCACCGCCCGGACCCGGTCGATCCTGGAAGCGATCTTCGGTCCCGCGACGGGGTTGTATATCACGCGCAGCATATGCTGCGATTATAGCCCCTCATGCGGTATCTTACTCTTGTGGAAATATCGATCATGAAGCAGAGGGGGAAGGATCCCCCGATCATCGCGGCCCACAGGGGCGCATCGGACCGGGCGCTTGAGAATTCTCCATCTGCAATCGTTCGGGCCGTCGTCGACGGCGCCGACATGGTCGAGGTGGACGTAAGGCTTTCCTCGGACGGAGAGCCGGTAGTGCTACACGACGAGCGCACGGGGCGCACCGCAAAGGAAAACCTCACGGTCGCGGCGACATCGTCGGCGTGTCTTCGCAAGGTCCTGCTGAAAAACGGGGAGCCGCTTCCGTTCCTGGCCGACGCCCTGGAACTCGTCAAGGGGATAATTCCTGTCAACCTGCACGTGAAGACCGCCGGCGGGACTGCCGCGGTCTGCCGCACTCTTGAGGCAATCGGATATCGCGGCGAAGTGATCGTCTCATCCGGCCTGCGCGAGGAGTGCATCGCGGCGAGGACGCTTCGCCCGGATATTCCGTGCGGGCTGGTGACGGGGCGCCCGTCCGCGTCCGACATTTCCTTCTGCCTTCGGCATTCGCTGCCCTCGATCCATCCCGATTTCCGGAAGTTGTCCATCCTGCGTATCCGGAGGGTGAAGAACGCGGGGCTGCTGCTCGTACCATATACTGTGGACGATCCGGAAACCTTTTTCCGTCTGGTCGAGGAGGGAGCGGACGGTGTTTTCTCGAACCGGGCGGAAACGCTG
>JAGVHM010000006.1 GCA_020056545.1 bacterium | reverse complement strand
TCGTGGGGAACCCGGCGCTTTCCCCCGAGGTGGCCGTTTCCTACGAAGCGGGCACGGACATCAGGTTTGCGGGAAACAGGGGGAAGCTGTCCGGGACCTTCTTCTACCAGGACTTCCGCGACCTGATCCAGTTCGACGCGTCGGTCCCCGGCCCGCTGGGCTTCGGACAGCTCCGGAACAAGGGCCGCGCCTTCTCGCGCGGGGTCGAGGCGGAAGCCTGGTTCCTTTTCGCGCCGCAGGTGCAGGCGGGGATCACGTACACGTTATCTGATACGTGGGACCGGCAGACCGGGAAAAGCATCATAGGAATACCGGGGAACAGGGCGATGGCAACGCTTCTCATCACCCCGGTTCCCTCTTTCCAGGCCCGGCTGGACTGCCAGGTCGAGAGCGGGCAGGAGGATGCGCCGCTTAACGGAACCGCCACGCGCCGCCCCGGGTACACGCGCGTGGATGCCTATGCGAAATACCGGTGGAGGATCGACGGCTCGATGGTCCGCGAAGTCGCGCTCACGGGGAAAATCCAGAACCTCCTGGACCGGAAATACCAGGAGCGGATCGAGTTTCCCGCCCCCGGGTTCAACTTTCTGCTGGGCGCCGAGTTGAAAATCTGAACGAGTGCGGAGGGAATCCAAGGAAGCATGGGCATGGGACCGGGATCGGCAATGGAGGGGGCGGGGGGCGGGGCGACCCGCATGAAGTGGCCGCTCATCGGATCGGCGGCGGGGCACATCGCGCTCCTTGCCTTCCTTCTCCTCCTGCGTACCGCTGCGGGGCCGGCATTTCCCGGCGTCGTGCAGGTCGTCCTCGTGGGTGGGGGGCGTGAAATCGTCCCGGCGGGGGTGCGGACAGCCCTCGCGTCATCCCTGCGCCCTCCGCCCGTCGAGACGAAGGCCGGAACTCCCCCGGTTCAGGATGTTCCTCCTCCGGTTGTTCATCCTGCGGGAGCTCCCTTGCCATCCGCGACGGTCCCTCGCGCGGAAACAACCGTCGTCCGGGCGGGCGGGAATGTTCCGTCGGCAACGGGCGCAGGAGCCTCCGGCGGATCACTTCCCGGCGCGGCGAAAGATCCGGCCGGACCCATCTTGGGTGGTGCGGACGGCGTGAAGGTATCGCATGCGGCTAATGCCCCTGCCGGCCGTGCGAAGGCCGCTTCCGCCCCTGTTACGGGCGTCTCCGGCGGGAGCGGTGCAGGGGAGGGTCGGGATATCCATCTGTTGCGCGAGAGGATCGAGTCCCGGATCGTCTACCCGGAAGAGGCGGTCCGCCGTGGCCAGGAAGGGGAAGTGCTGCTGCGGATCCGCGTCGGCGAGGGCGGGATCCCGGGAGAGATCCGTATCGCCAGAAGCAGCGGCACCAGGGCTCTGGACGACGCCGCCCGGAACGGCGTAGTGCGGGCCGCGCCTCTCCCGTCACTCCCCGGATGGTTCGAGGTGCCGGTCCGTTTTTTCCTGCGGTAGACTTGCTTTGCACCCCCCCCCGAAAAAGGATAGATTATAATTTCTGTAGAGCAGCTCTTAGGGGGCGTGCGATGGACCGCCGGGTCCTGGAAAAATGTCGGGAACAACTCCAGCGCCAGATGGACGAACTGCTGGCCGGCGCGGGCAAGACCGTCTCCGACATGACGGGAGTCCCCGAGGAAAACTTCCCCGATCCGACGGACCGCGCCCTTCTCGAATCGAACCGGAACTTCACACTCCGGATCCGCGACCGGGAGCGCAAACTCCTGGCGAAAGTCAGGGAGGCGATAAAGCGGATCGACAGCGGGTCGTTCGGGGACTGCGAGGGATGCGGCGGGGTGATCGAGGAAAAGAGATTGATCGCGCGGCCGATGACCACGATGTGCATCGACTGCAAGACCGTCGCCGAAGAGGAAGAACAGAAATAGGCCAATCCTACCCCTTCCGCGCTTTCTCGGAGGATCTATGACGGAGTTGCGAAAAGACCCCATCGTGGGCCGGTGGGTGATCATCTCCACCGAGCGTTCGAAGCGACCCCACGAGTTTCCGCCGGAGCCCCCGATCCTCAAGGAGGGTATGTGCCCCTTGTGCCCGGGCAGCGAGCGGATGACTCCCCCCGAGATACTCGCGTACCGGCAGTCCGGCTCCTCCACCGAGGCGGGGTGGACGCTGCGCGTGGTGCCGAACAAGTTTCCCGCCCTGAGGATCGAGGGGGATCTGGGCAAGGCAGGCGACGGCATATACGACCGGATGAACGGGCTTGGGGCCCATGAAGTTGTCGTGGAAACGGAGCGGCACGACATGAACCTCTTCGACCTTCCCGAGAACCGGTTCGAGGACGTCGTCTGGGCGTACCGGGAGCGGATGCTGGACCTGAAGAAGGACCGCAGGTTCAAGTCCGTCATCGTGTTCAAGAACCACGGCGCCGCCGCCGGCGCGTCGCTCTCCCACAGCCACTCCCAGCTCATCGCCCTTCCCGTCGTGCCCAAGCGGGTGATAGAGGAGATGACCGGCTGCCGGGAGTATTTCCGCTTCCGCGACAGGTGCCTGTTCTGCGACATAATAGTGCAGGAGATGGAGCAGAAGGTCCGGATCGTCGAGGAGAACGGGGAGTTCCTCGCCTGCTCCCCCTACGCGCCCCGGTTCCCGTTCGAGACCTGGATC
>JAGVHM010000217.1 GCA_020056545.1 bacterium | reverse complement strand
TCGCGACCTTCGCCCGCTCACTGCGGATTCCGCTTCGACGCAATCTATCCCTCCGCTCCATACGCCGCTCCGTGGAAGCCCCCCGCTGCGCCCTGCGTCCGCATTACTGTATTGGCACATTATGAGGAGAACAGTTGCTCTCAGGGCGCGCAGTCGCCTCCGCCGCCGCGGATCTTTTCGATGGCGTGGGGCAGGACGGAAAGAATCGCCTGGAGGTTTTCCCTTGCGCCTTGCGGGCTGCCGGGCAGGTTGACGATGAGCGTCTTCCCGCGCACGCCGACCACGGCGCGGGAGAGCATCGCCGTCGACACCTTCTTCTGACTCTCCGCTCGCATGACTTCCGCCATCCCGGGGATTTCGCGGTCGATCACGTCCCAGGTCGCCTCGGGCGTGACGTCGCGCGGGTCGACTCCGGTCCCGCCGGTCGTGACCACCAGTTCCATGTCGAGAACATCCGCGAAATGGCAGAGCGCCTTGCTGATCAGGTGCCGCTCGTCGGGGACGACGATCTGCTGCTCGACCGATGCCGGCAGGCTCGCAAGCAGCTCCGACACAGCGGGGCCGGAGACGTCGGCCCTCTCTTTCCTGAATGACCTGTCGGAGGCGGTTATAACAGCCGCCCTGATCATTTCCCCTCCCGCCGGACGGCGTCTCCGGAAGCCACCCGGCCTCCGCGGATCACGCGGGCGAACACCCCCTCGCGGGGCATCACACAGTCCCCGGCCTGGATGTAGATCGCGCAGCGGTCGTGGCACTCCTTCCCGATCTGCGAGATCTCAAGCACGGCCTCTCCCACGAGGATCCGTTCGCCCACCTTCGTTTCCGGCAGGACGAATCCTTCCACCGTGATGTTCTCCGCGAAATCGCCCGGCCCCACGGACAGCCCCAACGCCTGCATCTTCCCGATGCTCTCCAAAGAAAGAAGGCTGACCTGGCGATGTCCAGGGCCTGCGTGCGCGTCGTCTTCCACGCCGTGCTCCTCGACCAGGGTCACCGAGGAAACGGGGGTCTTCTTCTCCCCTTTCCGGGCGCTGACCGAGACCGCCACGACCTTGCCGCGCAGGTGTTCCATCATATTTTGAGGATGTTCGATTTGAAGATCAGTTTCTCGTGGTCGTCCCCGTCCTCCGGATACGAGGCGTGCCCGAAGCGAAGATCTACGCTGATTCCCTTGACGCGGTTGCGGATATCCTCCACCTCTCCCTGGATCGATTTCTTGATGCGGGGGATGGCGCTCATCCTTCCGTCCTCCGCCTCCGGCAGGATCATCGCGAATTTATATTCGCTGATCCGTGCCACCACGTCATACTCGCGCAGGGTTTTACGTAGAACGTTGGCGAGCCGCTTCATGACGATCTCCCCGCGGTCCACGGAGGCGAAATCCCGCCCGGGGACCCGCGGCGTCGCCTCGCAGATCATCAGGACCAGGCGGCGCTTGAAGCGCTTCGCGCGGGAGAGCTCGTGGAGAAGCCGCGCCTGGAAATACTTCAGCGTCGGAAGCCCCGTCGCTTCGTCGAGGTTCCTCAGGCGATCGCTTCGCTCGAACGCGATGGCGTTTCCGATGGCCTTCTCGACATACCTGATGAACTTATCGAACGTCCGCGCGTCGTCGCTGTTGAAGGAGGCGGGGTAGAACGTCTTGTGCGGGAACTTGTCGAAAATCGACACGGTCCCGACGATCTCCCCCTCGTTCCGCAGCGGGAAGCAAAGGATGGTGCGCGCGATTCCCGCGAACTCCTTCCACCCCTCCTCCGTCGCCACGTCCCTGACGAGGATCGACGGCGCCCCCTTCAGAATCTCCATCACCGCCTTCTTTTCCATACGGAAGAGGTCCTTCTGCTCGCTTTCCGCCTTCATGCCGTAGAAGTCCCTGATCGTGTACTTTCCCGTCTGGGCATCGAGAAGGCGTATGACGCACGACTCCGCCTCCATGATCAGGCAGGCGGAGGTGGCGATCAGTTTCAGCAGTCGCTGAAGATCCAGCGTGGAGATGATATTGATTCCCGCCTCGTTGATGGCGGCGATTTTCGTCATCCTCAGCGCCGTCGATTCCTCACGCAGGGACACCCCGATCGAGTCGGAAAGTATCGCGACCGCATCGCCCAGTACCGAGGCCTGCCCGGGGTCGATGCCGTCGGGGGACGCCGCCTGGACCACCAGGACGCCGAGCGGTTCCTCCGCAGAAATGAGCGGAAACAGCATCATGTCGCCGCGTAGCCGGCTGTTCGGCGCGCGGTGGATCTCCGTGAGGGAAACAACCCGCTGTTCGCGAAGCGCCAGGTCTTCGAGGGTGCCCGCCGACGAGAAATGCAGCGCCTCCGACGACGGGGAATAGCGGAGCGTCGTGGCCCGAAGGTAAAAATCCTCGGTATCCCGGTCGAACAGAAGGATGGAGCAAACGCCGCCGGAAATGAAGGCGCCGGCCTCAGCCGTGAACTCCCGGAGCCGTTCTTCTATCGGCTTCCCGGACCGGAGTATCTCTCCCGCCTTCCTGACGAAGTCCTCCGCCATACTACCGTCGCTCCTCCATCGATATCCGGATGCGCAGGCGAACCATGTTCCCGAGATCGTCCATGAACACCGCGGAGAGGACTGCTTGCCCCTCCTGCGAGATGATGGGGGTTTCGAACTTCAAAAAGGTCAACTCCCCGTAATCGGATTCCACGGATATCCCCGCCTTGACCCCTTTCGAAAGGGAGGGATCGGATAACCTCTCGGGTATTTCAATCTCTATCTCCACCTGGTCGGGGACCGGCTCCAGGCGGATTTCGAGATCTTCTTCGACGATCGGGGGAGCACCCGGCAGAATCTCGATATCCTCGGGCACCGATCCATCCGGTTCCAGGGAAACCGCTTCCCCCTCCTCGGGGGCGACCTCATGGGGCATGGTCGCATCCTTTACATCCGGGATATCCAGGATGCCCTCGACTTCCCACGATCCCGGCTTTTCCTTCGAATCCGCTGTTTCTTCCACGAACGCTTCCGGTTCCCGTTGCAGTATATCCGGCCCCTTCCCCTCTTCCTTTATCTCCTGGATCTCCTCGATGTCGGAGATTTCCTCGAGCGGCTCCGCCTTGGGGGGGGGAGGCTTCGCGATCATCGCTTCGGCCAACCCGCCCTTCCCCTCATGTTCCACCTTATCCCCTGGAAGGAGCAGGGTCTTGCGCAGATGGTCGAACACCATCCGGGAAATCGTCACGAGGGTTTCCGATACCCCAACCCCGTCCTTCGCGATCCCTTCGATGGCCGGGACGTTCATCGGGTTGAGCCGGGCATTCAACTCCTTTACCGTTGAGACCTGCCTGAGATCGCGCTTGTTGTACTGGATCACGAATGGGAGTTCATCCAGCTTCTTCCCGTAGCCCGCGAGGTTCTCCACCAGGTTTTTCAGGCTTTCCCGGTTGCTCTCCGCCATCTCCACCTGGGAGTCGGCGACGAAGACGACGCCGTCCACTCCCTGAAGGACGAGCCTGCGGGTCGCGTTGTAGAACACCTGCCCCGGAACGGTGTAGAGGTGGAACCGGACCTTGAATCCCTTGATCTGCCCGAGGTCCAGCGGGAGGAAATCGAAGAACAGCGTGCGGTCGGTCTCCGTCGGAAGGGAGATGAGCCGCCCCTTCTGATCGGGGCGCAGGAAGCGGTGGACCATGTCGATGTTTGTGGTCTTTCCGGACAGGCCCGGGCCGTAGTAGACGATCTTCGCGCTCAGCTCGCGGGTCGCGTAATTGAAAAGGGCCATTCCGTACCCCTAAAACGTTCCGTCAGCGGCCACGCACGGCCAGCCGCTTCGCCTCGCGGCGAAGGAACGCGTGAATGTTTCGGTTCCTGGAGAGAAGGGCAATCTCCGCATGCGGGAGGCGGGGAAGAAACCTGATCGCCACCGGCACCGGCGTCCGCGGGTTCGACACCACGGCTTTCATGATCTGGGGATTGCTCATCAATTCCTTGTGCAGGCCGATATCCCTGAGCAGATCCTCGTTCGTCAACGGGGAATGTACATAATCCATGATATCGCCCGGGGAAAGGCGAGGGCTGGTGAACACCGTCCTGGCGACCATCTTGTTCGGATCCCGTGAGAGAATGA
>JAGVHM010000024.1 GCA_020056545.1 bacterium | reverse complement strand
GCCCCATGGACCATCTCGGCGGAGCTGTTGAAGGCCCGGTCGATACGAAGGTCGAGCACCAGCAAGTCCTCGCCGTTCACCATTTTTTCATGAAGATCCTTCGGCGAAATGCGAGGGGCGGAAAACGCGCGAACGAGGTAGTAGCGGTAAGAGGCACGCCATGCAAGAAATACGGCCACCCCTCCAGCGAGGATCCACCCCAGCGAATTGGAAAGTCTCCCGCCGTGATGGACGATCTCGACGCCGAAGAAAAAACCGAGGCCGACTCCCACGGCAGCCCACAGGAGAGCGCCAAGCAGGGACATGAGCGCAAACAGGGGAAGCGGCATTGAAACCATCCCTGCCACCGGCGGCAGGATAGTGCTCGCCCCGGGGATGAACTTCGCGAAAAAGATCATGGCGGAGGGATTGCGATGAAACCGGAAGATCGCCCGCTCCATGCAGGCGTCCGGGTTGAGCGCCATCCGGCAGAGCGTGAACAGCATGCCGCGTCCCTGCCACCGGCCCAGGTGATACAGGAGGATGTTCGCAGTGGCCGCCCCCGCCGCCGCACCTCCCAGCGCAGCCGGAAAGGATATCCGGCCTCCCAGGGAGAGAGCGCCAGCCAGCATCAGCAAGGGAAAGGCAGGGACCGGCAAGCCCAGATTCCCGACGAAACTCGCCAGGAAAAGGGCCAGCCCTTCGTATTCCGTGATGATTCCCGCAAACCAGTCCATGCCCGCGCGCCCCCAGACGAACTATTTTACATGAAGAAGTCAGGTGGCTGACTCGACGAAGGCCATCACGCCGCGGTAGCGACCGGATGCCAGTGTACCGCAGTCGAGGAGGTCTACCCTGTTTTTGGGGCTGCCTCGTTCAGCGCCTTCATCAGCGCCTCGACGTCGACGCCGTCCCGTTTCGCCGTGGTTTCGATCGGCGCTCCGCCGCCGCAGCAGGAGTCCACCTTGTACTCATTGAACACCCGGATCGTCTGCGGGAACTTCTTGATGACGTCGTTGATGACCATGCCCCGCGTGATCGGTTCCATGCCATTCCCTCCCTGCGAAACCCCCGGTTTCCTACGGCCGGGGGGCGATGACCGCGAGCAGGACGGTTTTTTCCTCCGCCTTGAGCCCGTGCGGTTCGTTCGGTTCGGTGATGACGAACGCTCCTGCGTACGCCGGCTCCTCTCCGTGCCCGGTGATGAACGCTCCATTCCCTTGAACGATGTGAAGCACGACTCGGGAAGGCGCCGTGTGCGGGGGGATCTCCTGACCCGCCTGCAGGCCGAAGACAACGACGCGCATCGCGTCGGAGTCGTAGAGCAGTTTGGACACCGGCCGGTCGACCGAGAATTCCGCCTCTTTCAGCGCATTGAACATGACAACCCCCTTTTCCCCTCTCGTCCGTGCAACGTCACCGGATCGTGAGCCACAGGTTTACGACCCCGAGTACGATGCCGAATAATTGCGCAACGCTTCCGGCCCATAACAGGATGGCGGCGGCCGGAACGATGAAACCGACGACCATCCCCGCCGTGGAAAGCGACGCGATCCAGAAGTGGGCCGCGGCCCACGCCTCGCTGCGAAGCGGCTTCCCCGCGAAGCGCGGCAGTATATGGTACGCGATGCCAAAGATGATCATGATGACAAACCCTGCGAGGTTGAGATGCGTGTGCGCCAGCCTCCACTGCGCGCCGGGAACCTTGTACAGGAAGTCCCGGGTGAACGGCACGGCCAGCAGCGTCCCCAGCAGCGTTCCCAGGATGAAGAACGCCATCCCGACCTTGAGGAACCGGATCGTCGTTGGGCTCATCGCATCTCCTCTCCGAAAAGCGGGACGATTCAGCCGGGCAGCTCGAAATCACCCCGGGCGATCCTGGCTGCCATGTCCCCGTGGTCCGCCTGGGTGGGCGGCGGAGACACGACGTGGAGGATCACCATGTCGGTCTTCGCCTTCACGCCGCGCTTTATCTTGCGAGGGACGACGATCAGGTCTCCCTCGCGGACGCGGCGGCGTTCCTCCCCCGCCACTACTTCACCTTCTCCGGTCAGGATGTAGAGGACGACGTGGACATCGGGAGCATGAACGGGGATGAACTGGCCGGCCCGGAATGCCGCCTGGACGACCTTCATCTCCGCGCATTCGAAAAGAGACTTCGGGGAAAACCGATTGGGATCGAATTCAACCGATTCCTTCGGGCGGGCGAAAACGGGTGCGCTCATGGGGAAACCTCCTTCGGGGTCCGTTCCCTATTCTTATCCCATGCCTCCCCTGTCCCGCGCCTTGACCTGGATTAAGTCAGAACCACTTTTTCCGTTGGAAGTAATACAGCATTCCGGCGGCGATCACGGCCATGACCAGCAGGACGGCGGGGTAGCCGTACCTCCAGCCGAGCTCCGGCATGTTGTACGGAGAGGCTTGCGTGTTGAAGTTCATCCCGTACAACCCGACGATGAAGGTCAGGGGGATGAAGATCGTCGCGATCACGGTGAGCACCTTCATGATCTCGTTCATCCGGTTCGACATCGACGACATGTACTCGTCGACAAGGCCCGCCGCCATTTCCCGGAACGTCTCCACCATGTCCATCAGCTGGACGGTGTGATCGTAGCAGTCCCGAAAGTACGGCCGCGTCCCCGGCCGGATCAGAGGGGTCTCGTCCCGCAACAGCTCGTTCAGGGCGTCGCGGGCGGGCCACACGGCGCGTCGGACCTCGAGCAGCCGTTGCTTCGCCCGGCGGATCTCGTGGAATTTTTCGGCGGAAGGGGATGCGATCACCCTCTCCTCGAGCTCCTCCACCTCATCGCCGAGCTTCTCCAGGGTGGGGAAGAATGCGTCGATCACCGCGTCGCATAGTGCGTACGCCAGGAAATCCGCGCCCAGCGTCCGGATCTGTCCCTTTGACTGCCGCAGGCGCTCCCGTACGGGATCGAAGGCATCCCCCGCGCGCTCCTGGAAGGACACCACGAGCCTTTCGCCGAGGAAGAGGCTTACCTGCTCCGGCGGCTCCGGGTAGCGGACCTCCCGCAGGACGATCAGAAGATGCCCCTCGAACCGCTCGACCTTGGGGCGCTGGGGGACGTTCAGAACGTCTTCCAGGCCGAGGGGGTGGAAGCCGAACCGCTCTCCGACCGCCCGGACGACGCCAGGATCGGACAGTCCGCGGATGTCGAGCCACAAGACCCCGCCATCGGGAACGGAAAGCGAGGCGATCTCCCCCGGGAGAATCGTGCGCTCCTCGAATTGGGTTGCGTCATACCGGAAGAGGGCGATACGGACGGGCTCCTTATCGGCCTCGGGGTGGACCGCAAGTGTTCCCGGAGGGGTTCCCGGAAGGTGCCACCTTTTCCTCCGCTTTCGCGCCATAGGCCTTCCTCCCTGTCTGTTGCTTTTCCCAATCTTATACCAGACGGCGGAAAATCGGCACGAACCACAGCCCGCCAGCCGCAAGAAGAAGGGGGAGAACCCGCCTTATGCCCATTGGACGCCCTCCGGGGGGCGGGAATTCCATGTCCCGAGGTCGGCGCATCGTTTATAATAATAAGGTTATCTAATGGATTCGGGGGCGTACCCAGTGATTCCGCCCGTTTTGTACGGAAAGGATACCCCGTGGTGAAAGAGGAATTCATCCCGAAATGGATCGCCTGGGAAGTGACCGGGCGGTGCAATCTGAACTGCATCCATTGCAGGGCCGCGTCCTCGATGTTCTCCCACGACACCGATTTCACGACGAATGAAGCGAAGAAGCTTATCGACGACATCACCTCCTTCTGCAGCCCCGTGCTCGTGCTTTCCGGAGGGGAGCCGCTCCTTCGGCCGGATCTCTTCGAGATTGCGAAGTACGGGACCGAAAAGGGGCTGCGGATGTGCATCGCCACGAACGGGACCCTGGTGACCGACGAGATCTGCGGGAAGATGAAGGAAACCGGGATCAAGATGGTGTCTCTCTCCCTCGACGGATCCACGCCGGCCGTCCACGACGATTTCCGGAAGCAGCCGGGGGCTTTCGAGGCGACGCTTCGGGCGGCGGAGACGTTCCGGCGGAACGACGTCCCGTTCCTCGTGAACTCCTCTTTCGCGAAGCGGAACCAGCACGACATCGCCGACACGTACAAGCTCGCCAAGGAGATCGGCGCGAAGGCCTGGTACATGTTCATGATCGTCCCCACCGGCCGCGGGAAGGAGATCATGGACGAGTTGATCACCAAGGAGGATTACGAGAAGATCCTCGAGTGGCACTACCAGATGGAGAAGCAGGAGACGGATCTTCTGGTGCGGCCAACCTGCGCGCCGCACTACTACCGCGTCCGCCTCCAGAAAATGAAGGAGGAAGGACACAGGTTCGCCCCCCGGTCGCTTACATTCTCGACCGGCGGCGGAAAGGGGTGCATCTGCGCGCAGACGATCTGCTTCATCGACTCGAAGGGAAACGTCCAGCCCTGTTCCTATTTCCCCGTCGTCGCGGGGAACGTCAAGAAGCAGGCGTTCAAGGAGATCTGGTACCATTCCGAGCTGTTCGAGTCGCTGCGCGCCTTCGAGAAGTACAAGGGGAGGTGCGGCGAGTGCGAGTACATTAATGTGTGCGGCGGATGCCGCGCGCGGGCCGACGCGGTGCTGGAGGACTACCTCGAGGAGGAGCCGTTCTGCGGTTACGTCCCCCTCAAGACACGGAAGCGGCTTTCCCAGTCCGTCGAGGCCGGAAAACAGGCCGCCGAAAAATAAAGTTAAAGAACGTCCCTGATCTAAAGTAACTTTCAGAGGTGAGAATGGGCGATTACAGATTTCTGAAGGCCTGCCGGCGGGAGCCGGTGGACGTCACCCCCGTGTGGATCATGCGCCAGGCCGGGAGATACCTCCCGGAGTACCAGCAGTTGCGCGGAAAGAACTCCTTCCTCACGATGTGCAAGACCCCGGAGCTCGCGGCAAAGGTGACGATCCAGCCTGTGGAGCGGCTGGGCGTGGACGCGGCGATCCTTTTCTCCGACATCCTCATCCCCGTGGAGGCGATGGGGGTGCCGCTGGAATTCCATGACGGAAAGGGTCCGCTCCTGGGGAAGGAGATCCGGAATCAGGCGGACGTGGACGCGCTCTCCGTTCCCGACCCGACCGACAAGGTCCCCTTCGTGATGGAGGCGATCCGGATCCTGCGGAAGG